>JBAVRC010000617.1:0-12587 GCA_049694615.1 Thermosynechococcaceae cyanobacterium
GGGGAGCTGTTCCCTGGAGGGCCAATCCGGCTGCGATCGCTCCCAACCCGCCGACCACCAATGCCCCTTCATTGCCAATGATGGTTAAGCCCAATTGGGCGGGCAGTAAGGTGCAGAGGGAGGTCAACATCAGCGGTGCGGCCCGAATGAGGGTATTTTGCCAAGCCCGACTACTGCCAAAGGCTGCCTTGTAAATGGAGTCGTAGACCGCCAGGGGATTGGCCCCAGCGAGGGCGCAAAATATGCCAAACAACACCAGCGAAAACAGCAGAGCTGCAACGGGCAAACAAATCGCTTCCAGATTTCGACGCCAACTTTCGCGAGCGATCATGATTGGTTATCCTCCTACCGTGCCAATAACCCCTTCGGCTAGCCAGTTCATCCCATTCAGCTTGGGGTCGTTGACCTGCCAGGTTTCGCCCGCTGGGATTTCTGTTTTACCCTTATTGTCCTTAATGGCTCCTTTGTAAACCACCAGTTTGCCTGCCATTCCCTCCGCAACAGCCGCCTCAGCCTTAGTTTTGGTGGCTTCAGCAACCGCTGGACCAAACGGCGCTAATTTCACAAATTTTTCCTTGAGCCCCCCCCGAATCAAATGGGGAATACCGCCATTCATGACGGTTTTCCCGCTTTTAATCTGTTCCACGTACTGGGAATAGACGCTGGGAAAATCCCAAGCTGCTCCGGTTAAATAGCCTTTGGGGGCCAGATTAGACTGCACTGCATGAAACCCAGACGAATAAATGCCCCGTTTTTCGGCGGTTTCCACCACCACCTTGGGGCTATCCACATGCATACTCACCACATCCACACCCTGATCAGCCAAGCTATTGGTGGCTTCCGCTTCTTTCACGGGCAAGGACCAATCTCCGGTAAAAATCACCTGCATGGCGATATCGGGTTTGACACTGCGGGCACCCAACATAAAACTATTCAAATTGCGTAGCACTGGGGTAATGGGCTTAGCCGCCACAAACCCGAGCTTCCCTTTTTTGGAGGTTAATGCTGCGACCTGCCCTGCAATGTATTGGGCTTCATCCACATCCCCAAAATAGCTGCCGATGTTTTTGGGGGATTTGCCTTCCTCATACAGCGGTCCAAAGTGAAAAAACTGAACCTCGGGATACTCCGGAGCCAGTTTCAGAATATGGGGGTCGAAATAGCCAAAGGAGGTGGGGAACAGCACCGTGGCCCCATCTTCTTCGATCATGTTGCGCATGGCTTCCTGGACCTCGGTGGTTTCCGGGACATTTGCTTGCTCCACTACTTTCACCCCCGCCATCTTGGCCACTGCGGCGGCCCCTTCTGCATGGGCTTGGTTAAACCCGTAGTCGTCTTTGGCCCCGACGTAGAGAAATCCAACCACCAACGGCTTGTCGCTAGAACCCGAACTTGCACCCTCCTCTGGGGTAGAACTGCATCCGGCTAGCTTCGTGGTGACGCCAAATGCAGCGGTAGCCAAAAGTCCCTGAAGAACACGGCGGCGCGGCAAGTAAAGCGAAGGTTTTGGACTCATAGGGGAACTCTCCTCAAAAACAAAGCACAAATGCTTAACTAAGATGGCCAGTGCGTTCTGAACAAACTTTAAGACTGTTATACAACAGGATAAATATCGGGTTGGAGCAGAGCTTAACAGAGTTAAAACGGGTCTTGGGTGTGACAAGGTGCGAGAAAGGTGCCTTCAAAGTAAGGCGAGTTCTGCTGCCCAGCCCTAAAATGTTGCTTTAGCAACAAAGTTCGGCCCAATAGACCCTTAGGATAAAGCTTCTACCCCCTTTAACCTGATTACGGCAAACTTTTGTTGAGTTGTGTCAATGGATGTTGAAGAAGCAATTGGCCTGGTTGAAACGATTTTAGGCGAGGACCGTTTAAGCAAACTTCAGATTAAGGTTTTGGAGCAGGTATGGGTTGAGCGCTCTTACCAGGAAATTGCAACGTCGATTGGGTATGAGGTGGGGTACATTAAGCAGACTGGATCGCAGCTTTGGCGATCGCTGAGTCAAGCGTTTGGCGAAAAAATTACCAAAAATAACGTTCAATTTATTCTGTCTCGCAAGGTCAAAGAAACGCTGGAGGCGAGGCGGGCGACCAAATCGACCCCTGAGACAGATTACTTTCGCATCCCAGTAACCGATTGGGGCGAGGCAGCCGATGTGGCCTCATTTCAAGGCCGCCATGCTGAGCTCGAACGCTTAGAACAATGGATTGAGCGCGATCGCTGTCGTCTGATCGGTCTATTTGGGATGGGTGGCATCGGCAAAACCAGTTTGTCGGTCAAATTGGCCCAGCGCTTAGAACATCGGTTCGAGGCCATTATCTGGCGATCGCTGCGCAATGCACCGACCATTGAAACGTTGCTCGCGGATATCCTGCAATTTTTGTCTCCGTTGTCCGAATCGCCTATCCCGTCCGTATTCGACGAACAACGGTTGCGACTGTTGACCCAATTGCGCAACCGTCGTTGTTTAATTGTGCTCGACAATATGGAAACCGTTTTGCAGTCGGGCGATCGCCAAGGCGGCTACCAACCGGGGTACGACGGATACGGCCAATTGCTCAAGTGCATCGGCGAAACCAGCCATCAAAGTACGTTCCTGCTAACCAGCCGCGAAAAACCGAAGGGATTTGCCATTGAAGAGGGGATTAACTGGCCGATTCGCTCCCTGGCCTTAGCTGGATTATCTGAAGGGTGTATCCAAGAGGTTTTAACCGCCAAGGGGCACTTTTTCGGGTCTCGATCTGCCTGGAAGGTGTTGAATGATCGCTATGCCGGGAATCCACTGGCCCTCAAAATGGTTGCCTCCGTCATTCAAGATTGCTTTGGCGGAAACCTCGAAACATTTTTAGAGATGCTGCGGCAAAGCACCTGTGTCTTTGGCGATATTCGCGATTTATTAGTGAGTCAAATTCATCGGCTGTCTGGCCTGGAACAACAGGTGATGTATTGGTTAGCCATTGCGCGCGAGCCTGTAACCCTTGCCGATTTACAAACCGATTTACAGCCGCACTGTTCCCTAACTGCGCTCATCGAGGCGCTGACGGCGTTGGAGCGGCGATCTCTGATCGAGACGGCTACGCCGACCTGGATGGAGCAAACCCTGTCCAGGGAGACCGCCCAGAGTCCTCGTTTCACGCTCCAACCCGTTGTCATGGAATTTATGACCGAGCAGTTGGTCAATGGCGTCTGTGTTGTGATTGAAAAGTTCTCAGAAGACGGCGACGGGTTGCATCAACCCAATTCGGCATCTGAGTCCAGTTTTGCCTTTGGCTTGCTTAAAAGCCATGCCCTGATGAAGGCTCAAGCTAAAGACTATATCCGAGAGGCACAATACGCCTTTATTGTTAAACCGACGTTAGAACGGTTGCAAGCCAGTTATCACTCAGCCACTTTGATAGGTCGGTTTCAGGCCATTCTCGCAACCCTGCGCCGACAATTGCCCCAATCGAGCGGATATGTTGCGGGGAATTTGCTAAATCTGCTCGCTCAGATGTCGGACCATTGGCAAGATTGGGATTTTTCCGCCCTTGCGGTTAGACAAGCCTACCTGGCCCGTGTGCATCTGCATCGGTTCAATTTTCAGGGGGCAGACCTAGCCCAATCGGTCTTTACCCAAACCTGCGGCCAAATTTTGTCCCTGGCCTTTAGCCCCGATGATCGGTATTTGGCCACGGGCGATGTCAATCACGAGTTGCACCTTTGGCATGTTGCGGATGGCAAGCGGTTGTTCACCAGCAAAATCGATGAAGGCTGGATCTGGTCCGTTGCCTTTAGTCCCGATGGTCGTTGGGTGGCCAGTGGTGCCAATCGGGCGGTTCATCTATGGGATGTCGAGACGGGCGAGTGTTTGCAAAAGTTGGATGGCTATAGCGATCGCGTCTTTTCCGTCGCGTTTAGCCCCAACGGCCAGTGGCTGGCAACAGGGAGCGAGGATCGATTGGTCCGTGTCTGGGAGGTCGAGACGGGACAATTGCGCCATGTTCTCTCCGGTCACCAAAGCGAGGTGCGATCCGTTGCCTTTGCAGCCTTGCCGAACCCTAGCGGATTGGAGGGGTATCTGCTGGCGAGTGGAAGTTTTGACGGCACGATTCGGTTGTGGGATGCCCAAACCGGCGTGAGTTACGGCATTCTCTCGTCCCAATCTGCACCCATTTTGTCCCTTGCCTTCAGTCCCGATGGCAACTTAATCGCGAGTAGCGGGGGCGATCGCGTCATTCGCCTCTGGTCGGTCCCGTCTGGAGAACTGCTCAGAACCTTGAAGGGGCACCTAGCCGGATCGCAAACCGTTGTCTTTAGCCCCGACGGCAAAACCTTAGCCAGCGGCAGCGATGATCGCACCGTTCGCATCTGGCACACGGAAACAGGGCGTTGTTTGCGCGTTTTGCAGGGGCATAGGAGTTGGATCTCCGCCATTGCCTTTAGTCCCAAGCAGGGTCTACTGGCCAGCGGCAGCGAAGATCAGTCCATCCGGCTGTGGGATAGCCAAGCGAATCGTTGCCTCAAAACCTTTCAGGGCTACAGCAATGGCATTTGGTGCGTGGTGGGCAATGCTCAGGGCACTCAATTGGCCAGCGGTAGCCAGGATCGCACCATTCGGTTGTGGGATTGGGCAACCGGACGGATCCTGAGGTGTCTAAACGGTCACACCAGTTGGGTCTGGACCGTCGCCTTCAGCCCGGACGGTGCAGTCCTCGCCAGCGGCAGCGAGGATCGCACCATTAAGCTGTGGGATGCCGCCACCGGGCAACTGCACCATACCCTGAAAGGCCATGATGGGGCTGTTTTTTCGGTTGTATTCAGTACGGACGGCCAAACGCTCTATAGTTGCAGCCTAGACGGAACCATTAAATGTTGGGATCGAACCCTCGGCATTTGTCTACGAACCTTGGTCGGACATGAAGGAAGTATTTGGTCCCTGGCCTTGAGTCGCGATGGCGAGATCCTGGCCAGCAGCAGCCTGGATGGAACCCTAAAACTCTGGAATGTGGCCACGGCCAGTTGTGTGAGAACCTTGAGCGATCGCACGCGATGGATTCGTTGTTGCGATATCAGCCCCAATCGGCAACGGTTAGTCAGCGGGAGTGCGGATGGTTACCTCAAGGTTTGGGATCTCAGCCCAGTTGACCATCCCGACACGTCCTTTTCCGCCCACTGCGGTCCGGTCCTTTCCGTAGCCTTTGCCCCGGATGGTAAAACGTTTGCCAGTTGTGGCGCAGACAACTTGATCAAACTGTGGGATAGCGAGACGTTGTGCCGCTTGAAGGTTTTGGTTGGCCATACGCGCTGGGTTCGTTGTGTGACTTACAGTACCGATGGTCAAACCCTGATCAGTTGTGGGCAAGATGAAACCATTCGTCTTTGGACGGTGGCGACCGGACATTGCTCAGCCGTGCTACGCAGTCCTAGGCCCTATGAAGGCACAAAGATTGATAACGCGACAGGCTTAACACCGATTCAAAAAGACAATCTCAAACAATTAGGTGCAATCGAAGAAAGTGTTCTCTTGGATACAGCCATGACGCCACTTTTAGAACCCAACTATTCTATGCAACTCAACTAACCCTTTAACGCCACATTGCGCTTGACTAAAATGGTTCCAGGGCGATCGCCCTGGAACGGTCTTGCTTATGTTTTAGCCCTTGGGAGTATCTCGCGATTCTGAATCCTCTACGAAATCGTAAATTCATCTTTTACGAACTTTTTACGAACTTTTCGATCTTTCAGAACCATGTTTTTTCTGATATATATAAAGGATTATGAAGCAAGGGATGTATTTGGTATCTATTAATACTAAATGCGTCGAATTGCTTAATTTTAGTGTGTCGTGTGAGGATTTTTGAGCAATGTCAATTTCAGCATTGCGCTGTATGCTGATCAGTCTCATCCTATTGCCTGCGATCGCCTTTCCATTGAAGGCTTGGGCCGAGACCGAACCCAGCATCGGTGACGTATCCGTTTCCCCAGCTCCCCAGATTCCCGATGTTCACTTATCGCCTTTGTTTGCGTCCGATGAAGAAGCGGTACCCCAGGTAACCTCCGTCTCGCAACTGTCCGATGTGCAACCCACGGACTGGGCTTTTCAAGCGTTGCAATCCTTGGTCGAGCGCTACGGTTGTATTGCAGGCTATCCAGACGGGACCTTTCGCGGCAATCGGGCCGCAACGCGCTATGAATTGGCTGCGGCGTTAAATGCTTGTCTGGACCAAATTAGCGATCGCTTTGCTACCAAGGAAGATCTGGCCACGGTCCGAGCGTTGCAAGAAGAATTCAAAGCCGAATTAGCCACCCTCAAAGGCCGCGTGGATGGGTTAGAAGCCCGAACCGCGACCCTAGAAGCCCAACAGTTTTCGACCACCACCAAACTCTCAGGCAATGCTTTCTTCAACATCACCGGAGCAACGGCGGGGAATGGGCTGCGGGCCGATGGCGTCAATGGCATTATTCCCTTTAGTGCATTGCCGGGTGGAACACTGGCTGATAACCGGGTAGGGGGGGTGCCTCGATCCCGCATTGTGGATGACGATCCCAACGTCACCATGAGCGGTCTAGTTTGGCTCAGCTTCAATACCTCTTTTTCCGGCAAAGATTTGCTCCGCATCCAACTGGCATCGGGCACGGGTGACTCCCCTGCTAATGCCTTTGCCTCAGCGGGGTTGTACAACACATGGGGAACCCCCTTTACCGATCAAACGGCGGGCACGACAACGGGTTTAGCGGACTTTGTGATTCGGGAACTCAACTATAGCTTCCCGATCGCCAAGAACTTAGAAATGGTGGCGGGTCCGCGCATCAACTTCTATCGCTACTTCGATAACAACCGTTACACCTTCTTTTTGAATGGCACCAGTAGTTTCGACTCCATTGGCAGTCCCTTGTTGAATGCCAGTAAGCGGGGGGCCGGGGCCATTATCACTTGGACCCCCACCAAGCAGGTGCAGGTGCGTGTGGGTTACCTCAGCCAAAGTATCGAATTTCTGCCTTCCTTCCTCAATTCCGCAGAAAATTCGCAATTTGGGTTGTTTGATGGGACCAATACCCTGACGGCTGAAGTCGCCTACACGCCAGTTAAAGCCGTTAATCTTCGCTTTCTGTACACGAGAACCAATTTAGCCACTGTGTTTGGCGGGTTGATTGGTGGGACGGCAGGGTTACCCCTATGGGGCTTAGCGGACGATGGCGCTGGGGGTGCGCTCAAGCCTGCTACCGCAAACACCTTTGGGTTTAACTTTGATTGGGCCATTTCAAAGCATTTTGGCCTTTTTGGACGCTATACCTACGGCAATGTGAACCTGACACCAGTGAATGCCCAGCGTGCGAAAGGATCGGTGAATAACCAATCCATTCAGTTTGGGTTTGCGTTCCCCGACCTGGGTAAACCGGGTGCCCAAGCGACCTTATCCTTTGTCATTCCTTCTGATGTTGTGAAAGGACGAAGGTTCTTGATTGCAGGGGGGGGCGACGGGGGCACTCAATACGATATTGAGGCAACCTACCACTATCCCATTAGTGACAATATTGCCCTGGTGCCAGCACTTTATGCCATTATTAACCCGAACAATTACAGTAGCAACCCGACGGTTTTTGTCGGTAACTTGCGCATGCAATTTTCGTTCTAGTCGGTTGAACTAGGCAGGAATGGACAACCTCAAAGCGATTGTGATTGGTGCGGGCATGGGCGGACTGACGGCGGCGATCGCCCTCCGTCAGTCCGGCTACACGGTTGAAATTTACGATCGCGTGAGCCAACTCCGTCCAGCGGGGGCTGGAATTTCCCTGTGGTCCAATGGTGTCAAGGTGTTGAATCGACTCGGCTTGGGTCGGCAAATTGCCCAAATTGGCGGACAGATGGATCGAATGACCTATTTCGATTCCACCGGCGAAAAATTAACCGATTTTAGCCTAGATAGTCTGATTGCACAGGTTGGGCAACGTCCGTACCCAGTGGCCCGCCGGGATTTACAGCAAATCCTGCTGACGGCAGTGGGGGAAGATCAGGTTTGTCTCAATGCCAAATGCATCGCGGTCGAAGAAGATGAACAGGGTGTGACGGCCCTGTTTGAAAACGGACACCGGGCCACAGGAGATGTCCTGATTGCCGCCGATGGCACCCATTCCCGCCTACGACCTTATGTTTTGGGACATCCGACCGATCGGCGTTATGCCGGGTATGTCAACTGGAATGGGTTGGTGCCCATTGATACGGCATTGGCACCACCCAACAGTTGGGTTATCTATGTGGGGGACCATCAACGAGCGTCTTTGATGCCCGTTGGGGGCGATCGCTTTTATTTTTTCTTCGATGTACCGCTACCCAAGGGCACCTCAAGTTCGCCGCAGCATTATAAGGAGGAACTCTTGGTTTATTTCCACGGTTGGGCCGCTCCCGTCCAATCGCTCATTGAGCGTTTAGATCCGGCCCAAATCAACCGGGTGGAAATTCATGACATTGAACCCCTGACGACCCTGGTGCGTGGGCGCGTGGCGCTATTAGGCGATGCCGCCCACAGTACGGCACCGGACCTAGGCCAAGGGGGATGTCAGGCGATGGAAGATGCGGAAGTGTTGTCCCGTTGCTTATTGACCAACAATATCGATATCCCGGATGCCTTAAAGCGCTATGAAGCGCAACGCAAAGACCGCGTCACCGATATTATTCTCAGGGCCAGAAAACGGGCCGATATGACCCACGGCAAGGATCCGATCAAGACGCAACAATGGTACGAGGAACTGAAACAGGAGGACGGCACCAACATTTTGCAAGCGCTGGCACACACCATTCTGGCTGGCCCTCTGCATTAACGTTGACCGGGAGTCGCCTCATGGGCCAATTGACCACCCACGTTCTCGATACGGCGCACGGCTGTCCAGCGGCCTATCTTGCCCTGGAACTGTGGCAGTGCGATCGCCCCTCGGGTGCCAAAACGTTGTTGCTCCAAACCCAGACCAATGCAGATGGACGAACGGATGTCCCCCTCCTCACCACAGACACCGTTCAGGTGGGCCTCTACGAATTATGGTTCGAGGTGGGGGCTTACTTTCGCCAACGCACCCTTGATCTACCCGAACCGCCCTTTTTAGAAAGGGTCCCCATTCTATTTGGCATTGCTGATGCGACCCAGCATTATCATGTCCCCCTCTTGGTTTCCCCTTGGTCCTACAGCACTTATCGAGGCAGTTGACATGTATGCCATGACCGAGGTTGACGACATGAGTCAAGCCGAATTTGTCGCTGCATTCGGGGCTGTGTTTGAAGGCACTCCTGAGATCGCTCGGGCGGTTTGGCAACTGAGACCGTTCCAATGCGGTGCTGGCCTGTATAGTCAGATGGTCGCCGTGGTGGAGGCGCTGCCGCAATCCGCCAAGCTGGATCTCATCCGTGCCCATCCTGATCTCGGCAGTAAGGCCAAAATGGCAGCGGCTTCGGTGCAAGAACAAGCCGGAGTGGGTCTAGATTGTCTTTCTGCCGATGAGTACGACCGTTTTCAGCAGCTCAACCAAGCCTATCGCCAGAAGTTTGGGTTTCCGTTTATTATTGCGGTCAAAAATCATACCAAAGCGAGTATTTTAGATGCCTTTGCCCAACGACTCCAGAATTCTGTTCCGGCAGAGGAAAACCAAGCGATCGCCGAAATCTGCCAAATTGCCCGGTTCCGTTTGCACGCCCTGGTGCCTGCATTCGACCCTTGAGTTTCCATTCCTTTCGCCCCTGGTTTTCCCATGACGACGTTACTGGTCAAACACATTCATACCCTGGTCACCATGGATGGCGATCGCCGTGAAATCCGCAATGGCGCATTGTTGGTGCGGGATAATGCGATCGCCCAAGTGGGTACCACGGACGAACTGCCCGATGGGGCTGATGAGATCTTAGATCTGGGCGATCGCTACGTGGTGATGCCGGGGCTGGTGAACACCCACCATCATTTTTTTCAAACCCTGACCCGGGCTGTGCCGGGGGCACAAAACAAGAGCTTGTTTGGTTGGCTCAAAGTACTCTTTCCGATTTGGGGCAAGCTGGATGCCGAAGGATTGTATGTGGGTTCGCAAATGGCCGCTGCCGAACTCATCCTCTCCGGTTGCACCACCGCCAGCGACCATCATTACCTGTACCCTAACGACTGCACCCTGGATGATCAGATTCGGGCGGTGCAAGAGATTGGCCTGCGCTTTCATGCCTGTCGCGGCAGTTTGAGTAAGGGAGAAAGCTTGGGCGGATTACCCCCTGATACCCTGATTGAGCAGGAACCCGATGTGTTGCAAGACAGCCGACGGTTGATCGAGCAGTACCACGATATGTCGCGCCATTCCATGCTGCGCATTGCCCTCGCCCCTTGTTCCCCCTTCACCGTGTCCGAAGCCTTAATGCGAGAGTCGGCAGCATTGGCACGGTCCTATCCAGGGGTGCGGCTGCATACCCACTTAGCTGAAAATCGTGCCGATGTCGAATACAGTCTGGCCTCTTTTAACCTCACCCCCGGTGACTATGCCGAATCGGTTGGTTGGTTGGGGGAAGATGTTTGGCATGCCCATTGCGTCCAGTTGAGCGATGATGCCATTCATAAATTTGGCCAAACAGGCACAGGGGTCGCCCATTGTCCCTGCAGCAATTTCCGGTTGGCCAGCGGCATTGCCCCCATCCGTAAAATGTTGCAACAGGGTGTCCCGGTGGGGCTGGGAGTGGATGGTGCGGCGTCTAACGATGCTACCAATTTAATGCATGAAGCCAGAATGGCCCTACTGGCAGCACGGGTGAGAGACTGCAATGCTGCCGAAATGACCGCCCGCGATGCCTTAGAATTGGCCACCTTAGGGGGCGCGAGGGTGTTAGGTCGCGACGACATCGGATCTTTGGCACCCGGTCAGTCAGCAGATTTTATTGCCTTTAATATGGATCGGCCTCAGTTTGCCGGTGCCCATCACGATATCGTCGCGGCCCTGATTTTGTGTCAAACGGATACGGTGGACTACAGCTTTATCAATGGCAAAAAGGTAGTCGATCAGGGGCATTTAACAACGGTGGATCTCAGGCGCTTAGTGGCTCAAACGAATCGAATGGCACAGAAAATGGTGGCCTAGGTAAAGGTTGACTTGCGATGAAAAGGGGTTATGACCGCTTGGCCCTACCCTGAAACTGCTGTATTTCCTGAACCACTCGACGTTTACTGGCTAACAAGTGCATTTGCATTGTCTGAGCGGCTATCTCAGGATTCCGGGCAACAATAGCATCGTAAATCCGACGATGTTCTACACAAATTTCTAGCACATTTGTATTATGTTTGATGGTTTGAATTCTCAAAAGCTGCATTTTATCAAACACTTGATCGAGCAATAAGGCCAGCCAAAGGTTCCCAGAACTCTGTGCAATCAAACGATGAAATTGATAGTCTAAATCCAGCATTTGAAAAGCCGTCAATTGGGTCGGCTTACTCTCAACCAGTGTTTTGGACTGCACCAAGATTTGATCAAGGTGTTGCAGTTGATCTGGCGTTGCCTGTTGACACGCTTCGCGGGTCGATTGCTGCTCTAAGGCAATCCGACAGTCATAGAGCTGTTCCGCATCTTCTTGAGAGAGGCTAACCACATACAGTGCGCCGTTTGCACCAAGGGTCACTAAGTTTTCGTGCTGAAGCAGACGAAGGGCTTCCCGAATAGGGGTTCGACTGACTTGCAGTTTTGCGGCCAATTGTGTTTCCACAAGGCGTTCATCAGGCGAGAGATCCCCCGATAAAATGGCATTTTTTAGGGCTTGGTATGCCTGTATTTGGAGCGGTTGATTGCGTTGGATTGATCCCAAGGGGAGAGACATTGGCGCACTGAAAGCTGGGTTTAGCTCCATAAGTAGAGACACACTGCGTTGATTCGGTTAATACAAAGACCCTGAATATGCCTATCCTATACGGTTGGGTCAATCTCAGATAGCGCATTTTTGAGCCTAGCATTGCGCAGGGACTCATTTATGACTACCATTGTATACGGAATACAGGATTCGATGTCTTGGTCAGAGGATTAAGCTGTTATGGGGTTGCTATGACCATTAAACAGGTGTTTATTTGCGGTTCGGCATTAAGGGGACAACCCGATCACCAAAACCTCCAATCGGCTCAATTTGTGAGAGAGGCCAAGACCCAACCGCTGTATCGGCTTCATGCGGCTGTCAATGGCTGGCATCCGGCCATTTATCAGGTCGAGCAGGGGGGCATCAGTATTCCTGGCGAGTTGTATGAACTGACTGAAGCGCAATATGACTACCTGGTCTCCACAGAACCGCCCCATATGTATCCAGGGGATGTGGTTCTAGAGAATGGGGCGGTGGTCACCGCCATGCTTTACCCCCGTGAGCTGGTTGAACAATATCATTGGCCCGACATTTCTGATTGCGGCGGTTGGATTGCCTACAAAGGTAGCAATCCAGTTTCGATGTAGGGTTACAGAGGGTTGTGCATGATTTAAATGGGTTCTGCTGACTTGAGCCCAGTAAATTGTCGTGGCATACTGATGGAGGGTCAAGGTCTACCATAGCTGACTGACGGACACATCTATTCCAACTCCTTACAGCAAAGGGATTCAGGCAGAGGAGGAGACCGTTCTA
>JBAVRC010000618.1:0-18659 GCA_049694615.1 Thermosynechococcaceae cyanobacterium
TCCCATAAAAAAATCCCGCTTTTGACGGCGGGTTCGCAGAGAAAGTGCTTGAATACTGCGTGGATATCCTAATTGTTACTTAATTTCTAAGTCATTGTGTTACATCGATATGTCAATTTTTCAGTTAGAGGTCGGTCTCGTCAGACTGTTGCTGGCGATTATTCCACCATTTTCGCTTGCGCGATCGCCCCTTTTCTGTCAACTCATATCGTTGTTTCCTCGCTTTGGCTTCCGGTGTTGCTTCATAGTTTGCATCGGCTTTGGCCCGTTGATCGGCGTTGTAGCAGCTTTTACAGAGACCCTTCGCATAGTACTGGCGATCGCAGGTACCATCTGCCGATTTTGGGCATTGATCGATGCTGCGGGGGACTTGAGGCATAGTTTAACATCGTCGTATTGCTGTTAGCTTAACAGCGAATTTTGGCGATCGCCTTTTCTGGGGTAGGGCGGACTCTGGGTGCGGACTCTGGGTGCGGACTCCGGGTGCGCAGCTTAGCTATTGCAGGGCTGAATCATTTCTGGTAAAGGCATCTAGGCGGCTTGGGACGGTCTGGGGGCTTCCAGTTCGTTATTGGCCACACGCACAGCATCAATGGCCGCACGACTGACCTAAAGCCAGTCGGTTTGGGCATCGAAAGGGGCATGGACCCGTTGGCTATTTGCGTAGACATTACAGAACAGCACTGTTTCGTTCTCTGCGGGCTGGACTTCTATCGCGATGGGCTGGCGTAAGTCGCTGGATGCCGTTGCGGCGATCGCGCTTAATAGCCCTTTGCTGAATAGGGAATCGTGACCACTCTCCAAGGTGTAATGGGTATCGGCTTCCATGTGGCAATGCAGATAGAGAGCGTCCGGTCGGTCTGGCGATCGCCAAGGATGCCGCACTCCTGATTTCCGATGAGCCGGGTGGCGTCATTGGGCGGGTGGTTTATACCGAAACGGTTTCGCCGTGATGGGCTAAGCTTCAAGCCGCTTCTTCGATCCAGTCGAAGATGTCTGCCAATTGCTCCAAGTCAATCAAACCGTAGTTCCACAGCGATACGGGCAATTCGGTCACGCTGGCCCTACGATCCCGACTTGCTAAGGCGATCGCACTCTCGGTAATCCCTAACTCTTGCTGCAAATACTGAATGAAGCGGCGATCAGTCACGGCTTTTGATGTTTGAGGCTTTTGGCTTGGATGTCCCATACGTTACTACATTTGGGACGAAATGCAATAGATTTTTACGTTTCTATGACTATTTCGGCTGTTTGGAGTGGGTTTTGGGCTATTTTAGCTTCCGGTAAAGAATTTCTTCAGGGCGTTGTAGGGTACTCTCCCGGCTTTTTCGAGGGTGTTCTTGGCGTCGTTCCCGGTTTTTCCAAGGGTATCTTTGGCATCATGTCCGGCACCCGATAGGGTGTCTTTGGCATCATGTCCGGCTTTCGACAGGGGTTTTTCTATCCCTTCCCCGGTCTTTTTCAACACATGCACGAATTCCCCGCGCGCGATAACTGGGAAGCTAACTATCCCTAGCAAAATCGTTATGACGATGACTTTGTGTTGCATGATATAGCTCTTGCTGTGGGGCGATCGCACGACCTACGCTTTCCGGTTGGGTCGTGGTTGATGGGGCTTTTGTTCCCGATTTTAGGCGAGTTTGGCTTATACAATTAGGGGGGCTATACGGTTCAGGTTCGCAGGGATCTCCGGTTTTGGCGCTATGACGCTTTTTGGACGGGCTGAGATTATTAGTCGCTTTCGCTTTCGCGATCGCATCCATCAACGCGATCATGTTCACCTCTCTTCTGATGAACTCGATGGGCAGTGTTTCAAGTCATCTGAAAACCTACTGGTAGTGTTTTAGACTCAAAAATTGTGTTAATTCTAGCCAGAATTTGGCTTTGTTCAATAGGTTTTTTGATACTTTGATAGGCTGTAATCATTTTCTGTCAGTAGTTTTAGCGATTTTGTTCACACCGTGGGCGATTACCTTAAGTCGTATTCAAGAACTGGGCTAACTCGGTTTTGAGGGCGTTGCCAATAGATTGCATTTGGAGATGCTGATAATGTGTACGGGCAATCGTTGTATTGACAGCCTGTAATCGATTAACAAAATTTGATCGATCTTCTGCAACTAGCTGCAGTAGCTCAGCAGCTAGCTCCGCTGGCAAGAGAATGGTCGTGCTTTTCGGTTGCTTGGGATGAACGACAAGGGCCTTATCAGTTGTGTAGAGGGCGGTTTGGAGATCAACCCCCACATGGAGGATTACTTTGTACAACTGTTCGCTGCCTTCTTGAACATCCTGGGTTCCAAAGTCAATTTCAAAGCGTCCTTCCCGATCAGTGATGTCTAATCCTAGGAACTTATCCTTTCGCACCTGCCGATTCGTTGCCTGAACCATCAGTCCGGTGATCGGCTCCTGAGTAAGCTCATTTAGCACCTGTCCTCGAAGGACGTAGTTTTTGCGATCGCGTGAGGATCGATCCTGTTGTAAGGCTTCTAGGATCTTTTGATTAATGAGGTTTTCCTCGTCGGATCGCTGTTGCTCTGCCTCCATGACGGTATTGAGCACTTGGGAGGCTGTGTTTGCCAATTGTTGCAACGACTGGTCGAGGCTGGTGCGTCCGGTGACAAGATCTCGAAAGGTGGCGTTGAGGGTTTCGGCGTTGAGTAATGTGCCAAGTTCTTTGCTAAAGGATTGACGGATAGCATCTTGGATGGGGAGCGATCGCAATCGTTCATCCAGCCGTTGACGCACGGCATCGGAGGGAAAGTTAAGGAAGGGTTGGGGATTAGCGGGGTCTTGGTCTGCCATGGGTCATTCTCCGGGAGGCATTAAATAATAATATTGGTAGCTTGCACAATGGTGGTGGGAACAAAGTTGTTTGGCCTGGTGAGGTTATCGGTAAACAAACCTTGAGTGGCTCCGATAGAAAACGCAGGTTCTCTGTCAGTGATGATGTGATTGTCAGTGACGCTGACCGTTATAGAACCAATGGCGACGGCTGGGCCTCGAAGGTTTACCGCAGCGCCATGGTTTTGCGACATGAGTGTGGTTCCAGCGAGGTTATTGATGCCGATGAGTCCAGCAAAAAGGGTAAAGAATTGGTCTTCCATAGGGGTTATTGATTGAGGTTAGGAGGAATCGTGCGGAATAGGTCAAATACTTCTTGGGTTCGAGTCACGGTATTACGATGCACTTTGACATAGCATTTTTGATCTTGACCAATGAGAGATTGATGAGCGATCGCATACCTCACAGCGTTCTTCACCGCATTATCAAGAATCGAGACTTCCTCTAACCCCGTGACATCCAACGTGCGAATGCCATAGGCCAAAGCCGTTTCCACTCCGTTGCTTTGGAGATGCAGCCCTCGTTCTTTACGAGATAACAACAAGAAATAGGCAATGACGAGGGAAATGAGGTTGAGCGAGCGTCCAATACTGCCCTTAGGCTGTACAGCGTTAGGGGTGCTCGTTCGCCCCGCAACCGCAAAGATCTCAAATGAGAGGTTGAGAATATTTGAGAATTGCCAAATGCCAGCAATCGCCGGATGACGCACAACTGTGGGCAATCGCCGATTGTCGATATTGGGAAGAGCGATTCTAGAACGGTTGGTTAGCGCCTCTACGCCACAGCTTGTTGTGCCCTCAACCCGATTGTGAATGCAGGTCATATCGGCTCCCATGAGGGCAATGCCGTAACCTTTGGTGTTATGGGCGATCGCGGACAGCAGAGCTACAAGAGCCGCTTTGATTGCCTCTGTATCTGGATTAGCCGATTGAAGGACATCGCGCAGGGCAAGAGTGGACGGCTGCAATGGCGAGGTAGGCAGCACAATCGTTAGGAACGTATTGATAGCAGATCGCAGTGGATTTATTGAGGGACTCAACGTTACTGAAGCAGTCTGGTCAAATAGCAGCGCTGCAAACAGAATGAGATCGCGATCCATTTCTACGAGAAAATAAGGCAGGAGCACGAGAAGATTGCCGGATACTTGACTCTGCCGCATCAAAATGCCCAGTACCATCGTCTCAAAGGTTGCTGTATTCGTGGGATGGATGGTGACATGGTTGTGGCTGATCTGGCTCCCATCGATGCCGACCCAAATGCCGTCGCCGCTGCCGCGCAGGGTGTTGCCGTCGATGACGTAGGATTGATTGACCAGATCGTCGAGCCATGCCAGATCTAGGTGATTAAGCAAATCATCGATCGCATCTTTTAGATCGTCAGAGGGCGATCGCGGCGGCGTTCCATCGCCGGGAGTGCCGCCAATAGGGGGGTCCCCGCCACAGTATTTAGCACAAAAGGAAACGGTCCAAGACACTAAGGCAACGCCAATTTCGGCGGCTGTCCAATTGCCTGCACCTGCTGGAGTCGCTGGAGGTTGACCTTTGAGCATGGCATCGAGGGCATCGCGCAAGAGTGTCAGCACCCCCAGAATCCATTCCAGCCCGCAGTAGAGCAGTTGGGCAGTGAGATCGGGGAAGCTGACGCTGAGCCAAGGATGCACCAGAATGCCTGTTTCAGTGAAGCCGCTGATGCGGTTGCCCAGAATTTGGAGTCCGCCGACAGTGAAAATACTGGGGAAGCAGATGCCAAAGCGACTGACCTGCATCTGGTTTTGGGTAATCTCCGCCTTACCTACAAAGTTGGGAATCAAATCAGGCGCAGTTAATAGCTTCACCAGCCCTTCGACCAGCATCGTGCGGAATTGGAGCCGAGTTGTTGTTGTATCGGCGGGTGACACACCGCCCGTCGTTGTGGTTGACTGTTGCGCAATTTGAATGAACTGCCAAATCACCCAGGCCAGTTCTGCAAAGACTCGCCAAGCTCGCCGAATGCCCAACACCCGCAGCAGGGAATCAGGATACGCTGCTGCACCCCGCACCTGGGTATTTTCAATCAGCCAGCGCCCTGTACCAATGCCCGACATGGCGTGGATATGGTTCTCGCAGACGGTAATGCCGCGCACGGAGCCGAGGGCAATGCCCAAGTTCCCTGTATTGGCACGATCGCTCAAGTAATCTTGTGTTAAAGAGATTCGTTCCCGTTTCTCCAGTTGTCCTGTTAGGCCATGAATAACATTGTGCTGCACCTGAACATCAAACCCAAAGGCGATGGCGATCGCCGCTATATTCTGGATCTTCAAAACGAAAGCGGCATCAGATAGTTTATCCCTAAACTCTCCAGCAACGCGCCCAAACTCGATCCGATTGCCCACAATGTTTACCCCACGGGCAAAGCTGAGGAAGATCCCCCACACGGCTTGTATCTGGTTATCGGCGATCTCAAACTGATCCAGCAGGCAGGCGAAAAGCCCCACAGAACGAACAAGCACAGGGGTCGAGTTAGCAGGCGGACAGGCCAATAGACTCAGCAGTTGGTCAATTTTTTCCCAACGGTCGATTTGGGTTTCAGCCTTCAGGCGTGGCTCGTCGGAGCGGTGGAATTCAAGTTGGGAGGGTAGGCCCTGAATCCGATTGTGGCCAATCGAACCGTCTAAAGCATCTTCTAAAGAAACGCCGATGTTTAGAACATACAAGGCATTGTGGTTGAACTTCAGCCCGGTGAGGGTCGCAACAGTAGGGGGCAGAGGAGCTGTTGCGGCAGGGGTTGGGAGGGGCGATCGCGTCAAGCCAATTTGCTCCCTCAGGTTTTGCAGCCGTTTTACATCGGTTTGCAGCAACCCAGCATTACCCAGCAGGGTTGATTCAGTCACAGATACCCGACAGCAGTTGCCTAGCAAAATACAGGTGGCTTGTGGCTGTTGGTCATTTTGGTCTGTGAGAGCGTTGATCAGGGTGAGGTGTTTCAGAGTGATGATTCGACTGTCTTCATCCACTGCCACTAGAGCCGTTGAGCGATCGGCAAAGCACAAAAAATTCTCTAGCCATATAGCCTGACTGCCGCCCACAACATAAATCATCGCTGCATCTGCCTCAGCATTGGTGGGACTGTAGATCAGTCGGGTGGCATTGCCAATACCCTGAATCGTGAGGTTTTTGCAGCCGTCAATCAGCAGCGGTTTATGGAGTAAATGAACGCCCGGTGCTAGGCATATACAGCCCCCTGTCTGACACAGCTTGTTAATGGCCGCTTGAATATCTTCTCCGGGGCGAACCACAATACAGCAGCGGGCAGCCGGAAAAAGGGTGCGACAGTCGGTTATCGACGGAACCGTACCCGTCTGTGTGACCAGGGCGAGGCGGGCGTAGTGGTGCAGGATGCTGCGCGGTGGGGCTTTGTCCAACAATTCGACCGAAGCGTCAGCGGAACGGGCGGCCAACACCCAGGCATCGCCCACCTTGAAGTCGGTGCCGATGGCGCTATCCACACTAAAGGACACCTGAATCCCATCTTCTAGGTCAATCGGGCCTGGGTTAACGGTCAGTAGTCCATCGGGGTCGTGCTTTTGATCCCAGCGCCGGACGCGGGTGTGGCGAACCGGATCGGTCGCTTGGGTTGTGGCGTTTGTGGGAAAGTTGAAACTGGCGGGAATGGGCGGACTGATCTCCAGTACCCGATTGGTTTCCTCTATTTTGGTGATTTTTGCTAAATGCCCCACGGGATTGTCGCTAAACTCCACGGCATCGTCTAGCACTTCCACCCAGTCGCCCTCTTTAAAGCGCAGGACTGAATCGTGCCCAATTCGGCGAACGGTGATGCGATCGCGTCCAGTCTCAATGCGTTCTACTGCCGATACAACTGAGCCGTTATCCCGCGACCACTTAAACTTTGCTGTGCCAATTGTGCCCCCAGTATGGATCTCGATGCGGTACAGCCGATTTTCGATTCCTCGGTAACCCGCTTTAGGGGAAATGATACAGGGATCGGTGTTGGTGGGCGGTGCAACAGCAGCAGTGGTGAGTCTTCCCGCTGAGGGTTCGATTAAGTTATCCCATGGTGCAATCGCTGCGCCGCAGGTCGTCGAGCCGACGTTGGTTAAGGCTTTGACCTGCCAGACCGTTTGCAGCCGCGTGGCGGTATCGGGTCCGCCTAGGGCAATTTCCTGAATATTGGGATCTTCTAGGATGGAGACTTCCCGCTGCCATACGTCCAGATACAGTAAATCGGTGAGTCCGGGGGTGGTAGATAAGGTAGGCGGATTGGAGCAGTAGGGCTGCTGGTTGTAGGGCGTGGGCGTGGTTCCATACAGTTCCCCAAGCTGGGCGTTGTATGCTTGGGGTGCCAGACCGTGGTTTTCGGCCAGCAGGCCGTCCACATACATTCGCCCTAGGCCAATTGTCAAAGAGCCTGCCCCGTCGGGCTGGAGGCGAAACGCATCGGGTGTGGTTTCAGGAACGGCGGCTTGTCCCATTAAGTCTAGGGTTTCGGCTCTCCAGCGGCGATCGCCAATCTCCTGGGCTTCGTTCCAGTCGGCATCGAGTTGGACGCGCCCCTGCTGCATCAGCACCCCGGAATAGTGTTTCTGGGGGTTATGGGTAAATCGGGTGTAGTCTCTGCTCATTGCCGTTCTCCTGGCGTATGCTCGCGTGACAAATTAAGTGACAAAAATCAGCCCAGCCTCCAGTCCAAAGCGCAAATATTCCTCTAAGCCGACTCGCAGGTTGGCTTCTCGCTGCGGCTGTTTGAGGTGATCGAAGACTCCCATTTCGGAGCCATCTTCTGCACCCGTAAGGATCTCTTCGGCACAGCCTAGGCTGAGTTGGGCATATCCCGGCTGTCCATAATCCTCAGCGGTAAACGCGGGTCGCACCCGTGCCACGATCAGGGTTCGTTCGTCCGTGGGCAGCGTCTCCAGATTGAGCGCTTTGGCCCGTTGCTCGATCGCCAGTTGGGGTTGACACCGATACCGACGGGGCACACGAGAGCCATCGGGAACGTAGCAGAACCGAACGCAGCCCATCTGGGCACGGCGAACCGTGGCGATCGCCGTAAAGAGACTGTTACTGGCTTCCAATTCACCCAACTGGCTACTGCCGAAAAGCGTACTCGATTGGATCTCGACGGTCGTCCCAGGGGCCGCGATGGCAACACCTGCCGGAGTGGCTCCAGTGTTGACAATGCTGTCGCAGATCCAGAGCTTAGGTACGGTTTCTGCAAGCTGCAATACTCCAGTAATGCAGCGATTTAGAGAAATTTCCAACTCCTCGTTACGCTGGCTATCGGCAGTCCCCGATTCCACCAACAATCCTCCTTTGTCAGGGACTAGAGTGCAGTGATCCAGCCGCAGCCGACTGAGGTTGCCCGCCTGGACCGTGAGTTGCCCCTCGATTAATAACCCGTTCAACAACAGTTCACCCAACACCTGACTCGGTTCCGTAATATCGCAATGCACCGCCAGGTTGCCTAGGATATGGGGGCGCAGTTCATTGGCGCGCAGTGGTCCCCGTTGACGCACTGTAATGGGCACTCCAGGAACCGTTTCTTCTACCAGCACCGCTTGTTCGAGCACTCTGGCCGTGAGGTTAGCCGTCGTGGGGACATAGGGTTCGGTTTCCAACCAGGTAGCAGCACCAATCCAGAGCCGACTGCCCGGTTTAATTTGAATCTCAAGGTTGGCCGCCGTTTCATCGTAGGTGCGACTATCCATCAGGGCGATCGCCCCTACTGTCCCATCCGATGCTGAGACTGATAGTGCATTCCACGCAGTCACTGCATCCGCTAACGTGGGAAAGATGCAGGGTACGCCCAGAGGGTTAGACGGTTCTTGGGAAACGCCGACCAGCCAGTCGATTTTTTCCACCTTGGCTTCTCGGAGCGATTGCATCAGCGATTCCTGCCGATTGTAGGGGCCGCCGCCCACATCGCCACTGAAGCCGTAGCTATAGTTCACCAACACATTTGTTGGGAGGATTTTAGGGTCAAAGGCCAATCTTCCTCGTCGCACATCAATCAAAATAATCCCAGCAAGATCGGTTGGCCAGCTTGGACCGGGCCAATTGCTGAGGTCAGCACAGCGAATAGAAGTCGGCGTTTCATTGGGAAGAGGAGGCTTGGGAGGCGGAGGTTTGGGAACAAACAGTTCAATAAACAGACTGCGATCGCGCCCATAGTAGGTACTACTCAGTGGACGATTAGCCGTAGGTAGAGCTTTGTATGCTTCTAGATCGCTGTAAAACGCTCCCGGACGAATGGGGGTAGGAACATTGATTTCTTCGGCCAGATGGGTAATTTCCGTTTCGGTGTCAGGGTTGGTAAAGAGCGGTGTATCCATCCCCAACGGATTGAAGGTGTAGCACCCCGGCTGAATTTCTCGCGCGGTGCTGCCCGTCACCCGATAGCTCTGGAGCCGCCAGAGAAACAGCCCGATATTGGCAATGTTATACCAGCCTTCGGTTTGACGAATGGTGCGAACATCAACCGTGTGGGCAATGCGATCGAATGGGCCGTCCAATAACTCTAGCCCGTTGAGGTCGCGGAGGTCTGGAGTGCGCAGGTTCTGGGGGCGGAGGTGGTTGAGGTATTGGGTCGTCCCTAACAGTTCAAAAAACTCCACGACACGGGCAGGCCAACCGGTTACATCCCGCGCTAGCTGCTCTAGAATAGCGGCTGTTCCCTTACGGCGACGATAGCTGAGGGTGTTGGCAACCCACGCCCGTTGGCTGTAGGGGCTATTTTGAAGAGTGTGAAGTCCCCGCACACTCAATAAATCGCCAATGTAGGGCACGACCCATTCGTCGCAGGTTTCAATGAACCAGTTATCGTACAGTTCGGCAATGTCTGCTTCGACGGTTTCTAGTTCTTCGGTCAGGAGTTGCAACAGCGCCCGTAAGGGTTCGCCCTGCTCGGCATCGCGCAGGCGGTAAATGGCAGGAAGGAGGGCGTAGAGGCGATCGCGCGGGGTCATGGCTGCATCTCCAACAGCGTAATGCCGACGGGGTTGATCAGCAGTAATTCGGCGGGTGCAATGATTTGCTGGGCTGCATCCCAATGGGCGATCGCCACCCCTAGGACCTGGTTCAAACCCCCAATGGCGGGCGGCAGATAAAGGGCATCCAAATCGACGGCAACGACGCCTGCCACTTGCTGGATCGTCGTCATGACTTCCGCAGCGGTCACTACTTGCCCAAAGGCTCGCTGGGGGAAGGAAAACGCCGTTTTGAGGGCAGCTTCGACCGCAGAGAATACAAGGGGTTTGAGAGAGCGAGTATCCACTTGCACCCTGGTAACAAGCTTGAAATAGAGCGGCTTGTAGCTGGCGACCTGAACCGGATGGACGGGATCTCGCGCCTGGTTAATGGCATCGATGAGGTTGCGGTAGAGGTCGGAAGTAGGGTCTACCGGATCGCCATTGGCCGCTGCAATGGTGAGATGAACCAGCCGTCGTTCTCCGGTAAAGAGGGCGATCGCCTGGGCTTTGCCAATGCCTGCAAATGCTTGGGCAAAGTCCTCGAAGTCCGTCAGCGAGACAATCCGTTCCAGCGTGCGCACTTTAAGCGGAGCATTGGTGCGGGCATTGTCCAACGTTTCCGGCGATGCTGCACCTGTCGCAGGGAGGGGATTTGTCACCTCGCGGATGCCCTGGGGTCGCGTTTGGAGTAAGGAGAGACTCCCAGCTTCGACCTGTCCATCTAACCCAATACCGGTGCGATAGGTGGCCACGAGGTTCTCAGTGCCGCTGGGCAGGCGCGCGCCTTGAATGCCATCGCCAAAGATGACGGTAGGATTGCTTTCGTTGTCGAGACGAACGGTATATTTCTCGTCTCGCTGTCCCAATCCGTAGAGGGAAGGGGTTTCTGACCACAGAATCTGGTTGACCCGAATTTCCAGGGTGCTTTGACTCCCGCTGGCGTTGGCAGCAGAAGTATAGGTGAGGGGCGGCTTTTTGAGGGTGAACTGCTGATGGGCGATCGCCCCGTCGCCGCCGCCTAAGATTTCATACCCCGTTTCGCCGTGGGTGGCGCGAACTGCGTTGGCATTGAGGGTGACGCTACTGCCCAAATAACGATGCTGAGTCCCCAGGGTGAACTCGAGGATTGTGTAGCCTCGGCTATGGGTGACCGCTTTGACCGTCAGCACTTCGCTACCCCGAATGCCGGGATTGTCCGTGCGATCGCCCGTCAACACCACGACTTGCCCAACCCGCAATCCCAGCGCCATCTGATCGAGCACCAGTCGACTTGTGCCCATGGCTAGATCCGTTTCAATCGGAACCTGGGTCGCGGTTGTTCCCACGGGCAATGAGTTATCCTGCAATGCCAGCGGATCGAATAGGAGCGGCAATTCTTCGCTCTGTACCGATACCGCTGTATATCGAACTTTAAAGGAGGCCAGTTTATCCGTCGTCGTCAAATCTAATCCCGTGGCTTTGCCGCTGAACCCAAAATCGGCGAGAGAGGCTTCGCTCACGGCATCAATTTCGACGGGACGGGGGGCAATCCCCGGAGCCTCAAAGATGGCCCATCCGCCTGCCAACGCTTCCGGTACGCTGCGCTCTAGGTAAACCCTGGTGTCAGAACCTGACCCCACGGGGTAGGGTTTGCTCTGGGAATTTTGGGCGATGGTGGGTTCACCTGTGCCGTCCCAGGATATGGGGTAGGGGTCGGTGCCGCGCTGATTCTTAACCCCCAATTTCGGTAAACTCGACCACTTGGGTGCATTGTGCCCAAAGCAACTGACGGTGGTGCGAAAGACAAAAAGCTGTACGGTCTGGACTTTGGGAACCGTGGATTTGAGCGTGGCGATTTGCTTCAGCAGTTCCGCCTGATCCCAGCGGTTCAGCGTAAGGAACGTCGCCAGATCGCTATCGCGCCAGGTTTTTTGCAAGATTTGAGTTTGGATTTGGGCTTGGGCGAAGGGAACCGGATCGAGGGAGACGGCGGCAAAGTCCGTAGGCACAAAAGTCGGTGGCTCGAAGGGGGGTGTCGCCGCATTGGGAGCGAATTCTAGGCGAATGCGATCGCCCACTACATCTGCCGTTGCCTTGACGACCCGTTTCACTGTCGGACTGCCATTGATCACCAGCAACATCAAATCCCCAGCTTTAACGCTGGCACTCACCCCTTTGAGATACAACAGATTGCTAGTAGATGTAATGGGGGCAGGCTGGGTCAAGCGAGGACGCAGGGCATTCCAAGCCGCTTGTGTGGCGATCGCCTCTGCTGTCTCAAAGGTCTGGGGGAGTTTTCCCTGAACTGGAAAGCTCTGGACTTTAGTGCCCTTGGGAACTTGGGCTTGTCCCGGCGCACCCACGGCATCTTCCACCGTAAAGGCCAGTACCGTACTCGCTGCCACGCCGGGACTGAGTTCATAGCCGATCGCCCGTGCCAACTCCAGCACTGATCGCCGCTCCGTGGCAGTACGCAGAAAGCCCTCGTTGGCAATGCGTTCTTGGTAAAAGGTCAGCACATCGGCCACCACTGACCAAGCATCCAGTAGGGCGATCGCCGGATCATCCGCACTGCGGGAGGTCAGCGCCAACAGGGGACGAGTGCCTTGATTGGCCCCATCGGGAATCGATTGGCGGGCAAGCCGCTCCAGTAGCCACTTGAGGAAGGTGGAATGGGTTCCCAGCCGATAGGAGAGGGTCGGTAAGCCGGGACGGTTAGTCAGGGTCGGGAAGTCGAATACCGCCTCGCAACAGCCGCAGTCATCGAGTTTAGGATTGAATGCATTCATAACCCGCCCTCCATGAAGAACTCCAGCTTGCCGTTTTCGGGCGCGTTGGGGTCGTTGTCGAGGCGCAAAATCTCTAGGCGATCGCTCTTAATCTCCCCAGCTAGACGTTCGCCATTGGGCGATTGTCCCCACCGTTGAAAGCGGTTGAGTTTAGGCAGGATGTCTTCGGTATCGACCCAGCGCACACCTGGAACCTTCATGGCTGCTGCCACCATCTGACTCAAATAGAGCGATTGTCCGAAGGTAAATCGATCAGGGTGGAAAAAGCCCTGCCTGCCATCGGCAAGCTCAAAGCGGCTGAAGGTGTCCAGCAGTGCTTGCTTCACCTGAGCGCGGAAATACCCTGGCTCAACGCAAACGGTAAAGGCAATATCCAGCGGCACGTAGCGTGGGCCATCGACCTCCAAATCTTGACCAGCCAGTCGGTAGGGTTCTAAAAACGCCCGCAATTCTGTCTCGAAATCCGCATCGACTGCCAGTCCGCCTCGCCGATCCACGGTCACAAACATGGTGTGCCAACTGCCCGTCCAGCGCAGGGTAGCTGCCGCTTTTTGAATGGCAGGATGGCGTTGGGCGATGGCCGCATAGTCTGCCTCGGTGACGGCACGTTCCTGGGTGCGAAAGGCTTGGGGCGCATAAAGACGCACTTGATCGAGGGATTCCGGCGATGTGCCGCTCGTGGCTGGGAGCGGGTTACGGACATTGAGAATCCCAGATTGGTTTGTGATCAAATGAGCGATCGCCTCGGCTCCCACGTTACCCGATGTGCCATTGCCCACCCGATAGGTTGCCCGCAGCCCATTGACTGGCGATCGCCCCATCTCGCCCTTTCCAAACCGGAGCTGTGCCCGTCCGTCTTCCTCGCGCTCCACGACAAAATCGGCGGCGAACCGCCCACTATTGAGCAAATCTCGGCGAACGGTCCAGCGCTCCCCCTCGACTTCTAGAAATATGACGGGCAGCGCTCTCTGGGGATTTTGAACCAGGGCGATCGCCGCTGATGGCTGCTTTGCTTTGATCGCCTCGTATGGTACGGCATAGGCAATATCCGGCTCTTGCAACTGCGGGGCATACCGTCCCCGACCAGACAATGGCGGTAAGTCTTCGCGGAGGGTTAGCCCCGCATCGACCAACACCACGTTGCCGCTGCCGATGCTGAGATCTTCGACCACGGCATTATTGATCACCGCCGATAAACACAGCGGAAACCGTAGCGCATCATCAGGATGCCACTCAATTTCAACATAGGACTGCCCCGTTAGCGGATCCGTCAGCAAAGTGCTGGGACTATCCCGCTTGCGCTCTACCGTCAACCCGGCTTCGGGGTGCACTTGGGTGAGACGAACTGCCTGCCGCCGAGCGACATCTCGGTCTGCCTCTAGTCCGGTTGCCGGACTGAGTTGCGATTCAAAAATCAGCACATCCCCCGCCCGCAGCCGCAGCCGATTGGCCGGATCATCTTTCAGCTCGGCACGGGTTGCCCCCTGGGGCAAACAACATTGCTCATCGCCCCACGTGTAAAAATGGAGGCGATTATGGGATTGATACAGCGCCAGATCATGCAGTGCTTCAAACCCCTTTGCCCCGGATTGGATCGCAGCCGTCTGACGAGCAAGCGGTAATGCACCCCGCTGGAGATCAGCTTGGGTCAAGAAGACTGCTGCCGCTTCCACCTTTAATTCAAGCGGCTTCAGCGCAGAGAGCAATACATCGTTGATATCTACTTCCAGGGTCACCCAGGCGCGGGCGTTGCAGCCCTCATGCATGGAATAATCTAGCAACCGCGCATGGCGACGCACGGAGACCCGCTGCCGCGCGGTGCCTAAGTATGCCTCCGTGGCCACCGCATCTTGGTAATAGCTGAGGTGATCTCCCGCGTAGGCCAGTACCTCCACTGCCGCGACAAACATATCGGCAGGGTTGCGTTCCTTCCAGTCGGGCATGACGATGCTGAGGCGATCAAGCATCAGTCGTCGGAAGCTGCTGTAGTCTTTGGCGAGATAGTCAATTTGAGGTTCCGGGAGCCGTTCGGGAGGACAAACGGATACATCTTCTTCGCAGTCGAACTCGCTGGGGCACTCTACCTTGAAGGAAAAATCCAAGGCAAAAAGCTGAAGATCGAAATTCGGAGGTGGCTCTGGATTGTCGGCAGCGGTTCTAAGAGCAAGTCGATAGGTTGAATAATCCCCTGTCGTATCCGTCCGCACGATGAACACATTCGTCGCGGCTGCCCCTAAATAGGCGGAAAAGAAACTCTGCTCCTGCACCGTGAATGGAGAGATGAGCAACCCTGTGGCTGGATACGCCCACACCACCTGTATGGGCGACACCCGCACGCCACCGACGATCTGCACGTTTTCACGCCGGAATGTCGTGGGCACGGGCTTGAGGCAATGCACAAATAGGGTTTGCTGACGCGCAATACCGCTAGGAGCCTCTTGATCCAGTACTTCTAGAAAGTCGATACCGTTAAGCGTCGGATGATCCTTCACCAACTGCCGCCGCTTTTCGTTTTGACATCGGTACTGTATGCCCATCTCTCGCCTCACGCCCCTTTCATACTGCACGGGAGAACTGCGCGGTCTGACGAAGCTGCGATCGCCGCACCACATACTGCACCGTCACCGATAACATTCCGTCTTGGCTCTGTACATTCACGGCCTCCAGTTGAATCAAATCGCCCAACCACTGCTGTAAAGCCCCCTGGACCAAAAACTGGGTAGCCGTCGCCAGTTCATCGCTATTGGGGGCAAACACCAACTGCATAACCCCACTGCCAAAGGTCGGACGATTGACCCGCTCACCGGGGGAGGTAAACAACACCTGCTCAATTAAGTCTCGAATGTGTTCATCCGAGTCGGTACTGGCGGTGTGCCCTCGCAGGGTCAAATGAAACGGATAGTCAATCTGCATCATGGCGGTTTGCTCCTAATGCTGGGCTACATCTGCACAATGCCCAGGGGGGTCACTCGCAGGGTATTAATGCCGTATTTGATCTCAATCCCCAACGGACTCACTTTCACTTGAGTCGGGGTGGCAGGGGTGGCGGGCGGTAGCAGGGTCTCCAGCACCGCCGTACCGGTCAACGTATCCAGCTTGAGGCGGGTGGTCAGCGTCCGCAACACCACCATATTGGGCGAAGTCGCAGGCGTAGGCGGTGGCAGATCGGGGCTGAGCATGGCCAACACTTCCCCCACTCGCCACCAGCAGCCTGTCCAAATGGGTTTTTCTAAATCTCCTTCTTCAAATTCAATCCAAACACCTGCCCCCATGGGCGGAATCGCATAAAATCCAACGCCAGGTCCTGCGTAGGGCGTACAAGCTTCTGCCCAGACGGTAATCGGGGATCCCCCAACGGTCATCAACACCTGTACCCGTCCCTTGAATAACGGATCAATCGGATTGGCAACGATCCCCCGATATTTGCCATAAAATTTGCGACTTTTGCTCGTTCCATCTGGCATCGTTTTTTCCCTTACGGTGGCACTACGGGTAAGATTGCTCCAAAGCCTTCACGGGCGATCGCAAAGCTTTGCTTGTACTCTCCTTTTTTAATCTTGTGGGTGACCCGCTTGACGTAATAAAACCCATCCAACAGCCAGCCTGCGCCACGGACCCCCACCAATCTTCTCGCCCGTAAAATATTGCCGTAACGCGATACATCCAACTCCCCGCTTGCTGTCAACACATCGGTGGATTGATTGGTCGCTGCCTGGGCACGGGCAAATGTCTGGATGGGATCGTTCCCAGTGTCACGGAGCAGGGTACTTTTGACGTAGGGTTGCTGCACAAAAATGGCAGGCAGAGCAGCCAAGGGTGAACGTAGACTGGCAAAGGTGGCAATCGGAACCACCACTCCGGTCTGTTTTTCCTGCATTGCCCCTAATACCGTGGAAACGGACAGGGCATTGTATTGAGCATTAAAAGACTCCACGTTGGTTGCAGCGCCTAGGTTGACCGAGAGTGCCGATTGAGGAATCGACAGACGGTTTTCGGGTCCCCAGTAGGCGATGTTGACCATTGGCACTGGCGTGGGTTCTATATAAAAAACATAGTCAGTCCGACGCGCTAGTTCTTCGACATAGGCCAAATCGGTTCCTGCATTTGCAGGAATGCGCTCGATAGGCAACGGAACATCGGGCACGATCGCCGGAATAATAATCGGCGGTGCGCCTAAGTAAATGGCATACTTCGCCAAAATCAGCGCTACACGGGCTTCCACGGGCATGGGGTAGTTCAAGGAGAACTCGCGCATATCCATGATGACGCGCATGTCTTCCCCGGTGACCGTCAGGGTGGACTGACCGGGCTGGTTGCTGGGTGTAACTTGATGGTTGGTGATGAAGCCATCCATAATGACTTGGGGTATCACCCCCGCCCAGACTTGAATGACCACACGGCTGAAAGGACGAAGCAAGGGATTTGCCAGCAAAGGGTAGTCGATCACCCCCAGTAACCCGCCCCGCCCAATGGTGAAGGTGAGTTGAAACCCATCGCGCCCATCAGCATTTTGGGTGACTTCAATGGCGGTGAGTGCCTCTGCAATGGGTGCTGGAGCAGGAATGGCGATCGCTGGCCCTAAATATAATGTCACCCTTGTCCCCAGCAGCGACTCTAGCATGTCCTAGACTCCTGGTAGTGTGCCCGGTGGCAGGGTTTGTTGAGGGATTTGAGGTTGGGGAAGTACGACTTGTAGGGTGCGTCCAATGGGATGGATGAGGTCGGCGGGGGACATGGCATGGTTCATATCGCACAGTTGCCAGAATTGCTCTGGGTCGCCCAGCACTTTTGCGGTTAAAAAGTCGAGGCGATCGCCCTCCGTGACCTTCACTTCTGCGATCGCCGTTTGCCCTGCATTCAGGGGTAGGAAACGGCGGCGTTTGTAGGCCACGACTCGCCCTTCAGGGGTGGTAAATTGGGCTGTTTCTAAGTTGTAGTAGCGACTGGCGTACTCAAACACGAAGCACCTCAAAATAGATGAATGCGCGATGGATTAATTGATCCGAACACCACTGACACTATTGATATTGCTAATGCTCCCAATCGTTGCCATCGCTTCTTTGACAATCTGATGCGCCAAAAACAAGTGGTAGCCCGGATTCGTGAGGGGCAAATCGCTGTAACTTAAGACCCTCAACCCCAAAGATGCTTTGGCGCGCATGGGGTTAAGATTGATGTCATAGGCTTCCTCCGTAATGCTGAAATCTGTAATTCGCACTGGCAACACTCGTTTTGCCCCCCAGATAAATAGGGTAAAGGGGGCCGTAGGTGGGAGCACTTCAATGGTGCCAATCGCCAATAATAGGGTGTTGGCAATCACTAAAGCACTTTTAGGATAAAGCAACATCTCCAAGGCTGACAGTTGCGGATAGATTCCCAGGCGGATGGCTTGACTATCGCCTTGATCTAGTTGATCAGTTGCGTCAATTTCAACCTCCAGTTTGATGGTTTCGATGGGGGCACCTTTGAGGCGAGTGACCTCAGAGCGATCACCTTCTCCCGTCATGCTTTGGGGTTGAAGGGTGCGAGTGAGCGTGTCGGGATTATATTGAAAGATAATAACACTGGCCAAGGGATTAAATAGATCAACCCCAACGATCGCACCTTTGATCAACTTCGGAGAGTTGGAGAACCCAGTCATGTTGACTTTTCCTAGTGGTAAGCATACAATGCTGTACTCTAAAATTCTTGGCGGTTAAATGACGGAATCCAGTACCCCTGAATTATCGTTGTTACACTGTCGGTCGCAATCAATGCTTGATAATTCGTAATGAAAATACAAAAAAATATTTATTCCTGAGAATACATAAAATTTACCGTCTCTGAAGACGAGAAATTCGATGGGCTGACTGTATTTTCCAGCAATGCTTAAACAACTTGGACTTTAATTTGGCCCGGATTCATAATTGTAATTACACCGCCCCAGGCGCAATTACAGGTAGAGGTGTTGGTTAGTGCTGGGAACACTCCAATCTTGGCTTTGATGGCTCCGGGTTTCCACGGGCCTACTAGGACGGGCATACAGGGCATGGGGGTCAATACGCCCACGGCGGCAGTGGTGGCGGCAGCTACGGCTGGGTTTGCTAAGG
>JBAVRC010000619.1:0-6074 GCA_049694615.1 Thermosynechococcaceae cyanobacterium
GGGCGGCAATGGCAGTCAGGGGGATGCACGGGCGATCGACCATGGCAAAATTGCTGTCCCAGCGGCGCTCTGGAAAATCATTGTAGTGTTGGACAAACCAGGGGCAGGGTTGGGGAGTATTACGGCCAAAACGCGGGTGACTGCGGTGTCCATCCCCAACCGTCAAGGCATTAAAACACAGCGCTGGACAACGTTTCGCACCACCGTTCGCCAATTGGAGCAACAAACAGGGCTCGACTTCCTGGCGAATCTTCCCCAATCTGTCCAAACCGCCTTGGAAAATCGAGTCGATACCCCATAAGCTGCGAATCGGACCAGGCTTAACTTATCGCACTCACATAGATCAGTAATGAGAAATTTGTCAAGTCCTCTTGCGTATTTGTAACAAAACTGTTATAAATATTTACATAGAGATACAAAAGAGGAAAAACACCATGTACACGATTGACGAAACCGGGGTTATGAACAGCTACGCCACCGAACCCCAAATCTACTTTGCAACCTATCCTTCGGCAGAACAGCAACGCCGCTACATGTTCCAAGGCGCATTGGCCGTTCTCTTCGTTGCCGTAACCTTCATGACCGCATTGGCCGTTAGCTAAGCGTTTCAATCTTGACTCTCCTCAAGATTGCGAAATGTTTGAGTTCTCCACAACGTTTCCTTCATTTCCCTGCCGAGCACATTTCGGTAGGGATTTTCCTCTTGTGGAGGGAGTATATGACGACCGATTGAATGGATATTGCTGAGGGATCCTATCGTCAGCCCTGGAACTCATTGACGTTGGGGTTGGGTTGATTCCATTGGGATAACCAGTGCAACATTTCGGGTGGAAAGGGTTGGCGCTGACGATTGATGGGGTTGATGCAGACATGGCGCGTCAAGGCTTTACTCACCAAACGATCTGAGTCGTCAGCATCGTAAATTTCGTATCGAATTTCAAATTCGTTGTTGGATTTGAGAATCGGGGTTAAACGGATTTCATGGCGATCGCCACAAAAAGCTGGACGCAAATAATCCGCTTCGGCATGAACAATGGGCAAGGCGATCGCGCTATTGCTAAAGAACTTCCATACTTCAATGCCGGAGGCGGCAAGGGAATCTTCATAGGCTTCATGACACATGGCGAGGGTATTGGCAAAGTAGATCACCCCCGCTCCGTCAGTATCCTGAAACCGAATGGTTCGTTGATAAACAAAAGTCATGGCCTGAACTCCAGAGATTGAGACAGATAGGCGGCGGACTGGAGCGGTTCGACATCATGAAATTTGGCCCGGTTAAAGTAGCGATCGCCGTCGGGGGTGGTCTCGATAATATCCACAAATCGATAGTCGAAGAGGATCTGCGACGCGCCGTAGACATGGCGCAGGGTCACTGTATAAGACACGGTTTCGTCGATGCCACTCATAGAAATCACCAACTGGGCATGATCTTGCACCAGGGTCTCTGGGGTTGCACCATAGAGCGGGCTACTCGGCCCAATGGGATGCATGGCGGTCCAGGAGAGCGAAAATCCAGGGTTGCGATCGCGTAGTAAGTCTAAACTATGGACCCGATAAAAGGATTCGCCTTCTGCGGTGCGCTCACTCCGAAGCAGGTACAGCCGAAGTTGCGCTTCTAGAATTTGATTACCGCGTTGGTTGGCCATCCGAAACATGAGGGTGGGGACGCCATTGTGGGGGACAATCACCACATAATCGCTAAAAATAACCCGTGCGGTGGGTTTAGAAAATCGGGCAAAGGATAAGCCAGTGACGACGGCAATCACCAAAAGACTGGCCAGTGCTTCCAATGTCACGATGACATTGGCATAGGTGGTCTGGGGCGAAATCACACCGTAGCCGATGGAGCCGAGGGTTTGGACACTAAAGAAAAAGGCATCTTCAAAGGATCCGGGTCTCGCCCCTGTCAACACATTGCCGCCCAGCAAATATAGCCCAGCAAACATCATGTTGAGCAGGAGATAGGCAATGCCAACGATGCTGACAAAGCCCCACCAAGGGATGGTCAACAAAAGGTGATAGGGATCGCGCCAATAGTGATACCAGGCCCCTAGCCCTTCCGCCTTAAATTTGCCGTCGGCTTGTCTCGCAATCCGAATCGATTTAGGGGGTCGTTGCAAGGATGATTTGATCCGCGACCTGAGCCTCAACCGCATAGATGCCAATCCATAAGAATGAGGTTAGTGTATCGCATCCGATAGGGTGGGTTGGTTTAGGCCGACCCATAGAGTGAATGTTTTTCGATGAACTGGAAGTCATACACTATCCCAGAAATCGCTTCTAGGCACCCTGATAGGAAAGCCGTTACAATAACGCTTACAGATTTAAGAGGGGGGCGCTTCGAGATCGGAGCGTGTTAAGGCATGTAAAAGGAGGATTCTTGAGTGACGCAATTACCCAAGACTTATCGTGCAGATATCCTAAAACTTCAACCCATGGGTCGACCGAAGGTTGTGACGGAAGACTATTTGGCAGCTTTGGCAACGCTATTAAGGCGAAGTCCGCGAGACTATGGGTATCCCTTTAAGCGCTGGACAGCAGGGTGGTTGGGGCGTCATTTGGCAAAAGAGTTCGACATTGATGTCAGCGATCGCCATATCAACCGATTGCTCAAAGAGATGGGGCTTTCGACGCGACACAGCGTTCCAGAGGCAACCATAGACCTGATGGCACCCAGTGTTCAAGGATCCCATATTCAGATTCGAGATCTCAATCCGTCCCAGTTATCGGACCTTGATTGTTTACCCCTCTAAAACGTCCGAAGGATTGAGATATTGCGGTGTCCATTCAAGACTTCAGTCAACACGTCCGTACAGCATTCGGAGAGACGCTTTCAGATCGAGAGTTAACGGACTGCCTTAAAGCCATCGATCTCGTTGAACCGTCCCTTGGCCAACGGCTCTGGGACAACCAAAGTCCTGCGGCTGGTGTCTATATCATCTTATCGGGCAAGGCTCGGTTAATTGACCAGACGGGGGATTTGGCCGGTTCTTTATGGCCTGGGGAGACCTTTGGCGAAACAGCGCTATTCTCAGCAGACCCTTGGCAACCCCATACCGTGCGGGCCGGTCAAGGGGTGCTGTTGGGGCATCTGCCTCAGACCAGTTTGGTGCAGTTGCTGCAATCCAATCCGCCCGTTCGGGATGGTTTCTATAAAAGCGCAATCAGACGCGATGTGCTCTTGAGGTTTGCGAGACATTCCCTCTTTCAAACCCTCTCGCGATCGCAAATTTGGGCGCTGCTCCAGCAGGCGCATATCGAAACGCTGGCGGTTGGATCCACGATAGATGGCAATCCGAACAGCCCCAGTCTGTGGCTGGTTCAGGGCGGTGAAATTCAAAATTCCTCTGGCACTCGGTTGTCCGCAGGGGATCTCTATGAAGCGAACGGGACTCCTAGCTCGTGGCATGTGGTTGCGCCGACCCGGCTCTTGCGCCTCTCCATCGCCGACCTAGAGCGCATGCAAAGCGCTGCTTCACCTCAAATCGCCGCTATTGCGCCGCCGATTGCGCTAAAGTCAACGGCCCAGGCTGCTGCCTCGCGGCGAGAGACTTTCTCGGCTCTCGTAGGGGTTCAAGATCGCGCCACCCCATCTGCCGCCTCGCCGAAAACCTATTTTCCAAGCCCGACCTTGAAATTGGGGCATTGGTGGCAACAACTGTCTCAGCGCTATCCTTTTGTCAAACAACAGAGCCGAAAAGACTGCGGTGCAGCCTGCCTCGCGATGGTAGGACGCTATTGGGGGAAGCGCTTTAGTATTAATCAACTCCGTCAATTGGCCAATGTGAATCGCCGGGGATCTTCGCTCCAAGGTATTGTGATCGCAGCCGAAACCCTTGGGTTTTCCCCCCGTCCAGTGAAGGGCACCTTAGAGGGGCTGGCAAATCAAGCACTGCCCGCGATCGCACACTGGGAAGGCAATCACTACATTGTGGTCTATGCCGTAACCCGTAGGCGAGTCATGGTCTCCGACCCCGCATTGGGGCGACGGAACTTGTCCCGTGAGGCATTTTGCCAAGGCTGGACGGGATATACCCTGTTGTTGCAACCCACCGCAGCCTTAAAACAGGCCCCGGAAGCCCAAGCCGATCTATGGCGGTTTATTGAACTGATTAAACCCTATGGCGGGGTTTTTCTAGAAGTCTTGCTCGCCTCGTTGTTGATTCAACTGTTTGGACTCTGTATGCCCATCATGACCCAGGTTTTACTGGATCAGGTGGTGGCGCAGCGGAGTGTATCTACCTTCTATGCGGCTGGGTCAGGATTATTAATCTTCAGCCTATTTTCCATTTTGATGCGCAGCTTAAGGCGGTATTTGCTGTTTCATACGGCCAACCGCATCGATTTGTCCTTGGCCGTTGGGTTTATTGCCCATGCCTTTCGACTGCCGCAGCGCTACTTCGATACCCGATTTGTGGGAGACATTACCTCCCGCGTGGATGAAAATCGGACCATTCGTCGGTTCCTGTCGAGCGACGCCTTGCTCACGCTGATCGATCTGCTGATGGTGTTTGTCTATTTTGGCTTGATGTTTTGGTATAGCTGGCCTTTGGCCCTCGCCGCCGCAACGCTTTTTCCGGTACTGGCCATTGTCACACTCATCACAACGCCGTTTTTGAAGCGGGTTTCTCGCGAAATTTTTACGGCTAAAACCATTGAAGGCAATTATTTGATTGAAGCGCTAACGGGCATTGCCACGGTCAAAGCCTTGGGCATTGAACGGCTGGTGCGCTGGCGTTGGGAGGAGTTGTTCAATCACTCCATTAAGACCAATTTCACGGGGCAACTGGTTCGCGAACGCATTGGTTTAACCAACAATGTGCTGGAAAGTGTCGGGACGCGACTCATTTTTTTGTTCGGGGTTTGGCAGGTCATTCACGATCAACTCTCGGTGGGGCAATTGTTTGCCTTTAACATGCTGTTGGGGAACGTCTTCAGTCCTTTTCAGCGGTTGACTAGCCTCTGGAACGATTTTCAAGAGGTGCTCATTGCCGTCGAACGCTTAAATGATGTCCTCAACAGCCCCCCGGAGGAAGACGAACAAGCCCTGCAATTGCCACCTTTACCACCCATACGCGGTCATCTTCGTTTTGAAGGGGTTATCTTTCGCTACGACCCAGACAGCGATCGCAATACGTTGGAGAATATCTCCTTTGAAGTGTTGCCCGGTCAAACCGTTGCGCTGGTCGGACGCAGCGGTTCGGGCAAAACCACATTGGCCAAGCTTCTACTGGGCCTTTATCCCACAACCCAAGGCCGTATTTTGATTGACGACCACGACCTGAACTCGATTGCCAAACCCTCCCTACGGCGGCAAACTGGCGTGGTGGATCAAGACACCTTTCTGTTTGGGGGCACCATTCGCGAAAACATCAGCATTGGCCATCCCGGTGCCACGTTGGAGGAAATCCGCGAAGCAGCGCGTCAGGCAGGGGCCGATCTGTTTATTAACGAATTTCCGCTGAAGTATGAAACCCCCATTGGGGAAGGGGGCGGGATGCTCTCCGGCGGGCAACGACAACGCTTGGCGATCGCCCGTGCCCTGATCGGCAATCCCCGGCTGCTCATCCTGGACGAAGCCACCAGCAACCTGGACACCGAGTCGGAACGAATTATCCAAACCAGCCTCAATACCATCCTCAAAAACCGAACCACCCTCGTGATTGCCCATCGGCTCTCGACCATTCGCAATGCCGACTTGATTGTGGTCCTAGATCGAGGCATTCTAGTAGAACAAGGCACGCATACGGAACTCATGGCCAAGCGGGGCCAATATTTCTATCTCAACCAGCAACAACTCTCAACGGTTGTATAGTTCTATGGACTCCTCTCCACCTCGTCCAATCCCGTTTGAGCCGTTGTCTCCCCCCTTGGCAAATGACCCAGCATGCATTCGGATTTTGATTGTAGACGATCAAAATTTCGTCCGAAAAATGCTGCAATATTCCCTGGAGATGCACACCGACTTGGAGATTGTCGGAACCGCCAGCAATGGCGAGGATGCCTTTGGGCAAATTGCGCAACTTCATCCCGATATTGCCCTTGTCGATATCGAGATGCCTGGAATCGATGGG
>JBAVRC010000620.1:0-6434 GCA_049694615.1 Thermosynechococcaceae cyanobacterium
TGCTATTTGGGCAGATGTTAACGATTCTCTGGTAAGAGGGGATAAATCCACGGATGCTCTTCTAACTCACTACACAGAACTCTCGCATACTTGAAGACGGTAATTTAGTTGTCGGAATTCACCTTAACGCTCAGAGAGCATCGCGCTGGCAAACGCATCGTTAATTTCAAAACCGGGCACTCGCTCTTGGTAATCGGTTGAGGCACCCGTTACGGCCCGAGCCACTTGTTCAAAACTTTGAGACCGCCAGTTGCGTTCATGGATCGGCTTGCTTTGCTCGCCTAAGAAATAGGCTTGAGTGCCTAGAACGGCAGCGGCTACCCAACCCACGACGATGACTGCAATCAGAATACTCATCATAACTTTTGTCCTCTTGTGCTTGATCCACTGATCGGTCTATGTAAACAAATGTAACCCTTATGTAAATTTTTGTCAATCAAGATTGACATATTCTGAAAAACATGAAAAAAGCACTTACGGAATTCCGTAAGTGCTTTTCTGACTTCAATCCTGGATTGGACCGAGGCAGTCCGTTCATCCTTCGGTGAGTAATGCCATCAACTGTGCTTCGGTCAACTGGGGAATCCCCAGGGCTTGCGCCTTCTCCAGTTTGGATCCAGCCTCAGCCCCAGCTAATAAGTAATCCGTTTTGGAACTGACCGATCCCGTCACCTTGCCCCCAGCCTGCTCAATCAAAGCTTTGGCTTCGTCCCGTTTCAGGGTGGGGAGCGTCCCTGTAATCACAAAGGTTTTTCCGGCCAACGGTTGCGGCCCCTCAGATTGGGTTGGGTGAGAGACCAGTTGAAGCCCCAGCGTTTCTAGGCGGTGCATGAGCGCGATATGTTCCGGTTGACGAAACCACTCGAACACGGACTGGGCAATTTCCGGGCCAATGCCATAAACGGAGCCAATGGCTTCCGGTTCGGCCAAGGCTAAAGCCTCCGCGCTGGGAAAGACCTCTGTCAACGCCTGAGCCGTGGCACTGCCAACGTGGCGAATGCCTAACCCATAAAGCACGCTAGGCCAGGGACGTTGTTTGGAGGTTTCTACAGCGCCCACGAGCTTGGTAGCTGACCGTTGCCCCATGCGCTCTAAGGCGGTCAGTTGTGGGGTTGTGAGGGTATACAGATCGGCAACGGACTGAACCAACCCTTGTTCGACCAACTGATGAATTATTTTCTCGCCCATGCCGTCGATGTCCATTGCGCCGCGACTAACCCAGTGCAGCAATGCCCCTTTGAGGATGGCCGGACACTGTTCATTCACACATCGGGTCACAGCTTCGTCTTCGGGCTGGACAACCGGTTGATGACAAACGGGACATTGGCTCGGCATGGTAAAGGAGCGGGCATCGGCAGGTCTTAAGTCCTTTAATACGCGAACCACTTCGGGAATAATTTCGCCTGCTTTGCGCACCACCACGGTATCGCCGATATGGATATCCAGTTCGGCAATGCGATCGCGATTATGCAGGGTGGCGCGCGAAACGGTGGTCCCCGCCAATTGAACCGGGGCTAATTCCGCCACCGGGGTGAGAGCACCGGTTCGTCCCACCGACACCACGATGTCTTTGACCTGAGTGGGGGCTTCTTCCGGGGGATATTTCCAGGCGATCGCCCAGCGGGGCGCTTTTTGGGTAAACCCTAGTCGTTCTTGCAGATCGAGGTGATTGAGTTTGACCACTACGCCATCGGTTAAATAGGGCAGGTCCAAACGGCGCAACGACCAGTCCTGGTAGTAATTCGCGACCTCACGCAACGATGAACAACATTGCCGATTCGGGTTCACCCGGAACCCAATACGTTGGAGACAGTCTAGAGAGTCCCATTGGGTGACTGGGAGGGGTAAATCGGGGGTGGCGTCTGAGATATGCAAGGTATAGGCAAAAAAATCCAGTTGCCGTTGAGCGACAATGCGGGCATCCAGTTGGCGGAGGGTTCCGGCGGCGGCATTACGCGGGTTGGCAAAGAGCGCATCTCCGGCTTCGGCGCGATCACGATTAATCTGTGCAAATACCGCCAACCCTAAAAACGCTTCGCCCCGCACTTCGACCCAAGCCGGTGGGTGTTCCACATTCAACCGCAGCGGAATGGAACGAATGGTTTTGACATTAGACGTAATCTCTTCGCCCATTGCCCCATCGCCACGGGTCACCCCCCGCACGAGATGTCCATTTTCGTAGGTTAAGGCTAAGGCTGAACCATCGATTTTTAATTCAGCGACATACTCGGTCTGGGAAAAACTGCCTGCTTCCAGCCGTTGCCATCGCTCGTCCCAGGTCTGCATATCGGCCAGATCAAACGCATTTTCCAGGCTGTAAAGCGGAATGCGATGACGGACGGACTGAAACCCCGCAACGGGCTTTTCGCCTACCCGTTGCGTGGGACTATCGGGGGAAATCAGGGCCGGATGGGCTTGCTCTAGTCCGACCAGTTCCCGATAGAGCTGGTCGTAAACAGCATCCTCCATGATGGGGGCGTCTAAGGCATAGTAGGCATAGCTTGCGGACTCAAGTAAGCGCCGCAATTCGGTGATTCTGGCTTCAATATGGGTTGCCACGTAATCTCCCTACAGATGTACTACTTCTCTAATTATGAACGACGCTCAAACTATTTTGTGGTAATTCTACACCAATCGCTATTCGTATGCTTGTCTGGATTGACGGAACAAATACTATACAGACAAACACATAATATCACTGTTTAGCGAAGGGTTATATGGGGTACTTCCTTTTGCACTTTATGGCTCCTCTAATAGATCTCATGAATGGTAGACGCTAGATAATTTTCTTGGGAAAGAAATTAATATTTTCTCCGTTTCTCAAAAGTATATTCATACAGGATTTATCCTCCTTCAAGATGGATCAAAAGTCTTGTTCCTAAATCTGTAAGCACTTTGAGCCATCTTTCTACGTAGAAACACGGTCATAGATTACTGCATGAATAGATAGGTTACGTGTCTTATTCAGATAGTCTTCTCATGGATTTCAGATATCGGTTGCATTGAATTTCTTTAGATTTAAATTGCGAATTGGTATTGTGTTGGGGCATCCTAAGGCAAAGAGACTCGATCGTCAGCGGTGCTCGATTTCAGTTTTCAACTTATTTTAAGAATATAGTTATGCCACCTTTAGATTATTACGATGAGGAAAATCTTTCTCTGTCGTCCAGTATTGATCATCTTTTTGAAACCAATCGCCTAGAACACCCACAAGCACCAACGATCCCCGTCTCGCGATCGCCCCGTCTCAACGATGGGCCTCCGCATCCTGATCTCCAGCACTATCAAGTCCTAGAGCAAAGCGCTGCCTTGTCTCTATTGCACGATCCTCAAACCCAGGCCTATCAGGTCTACGAACATCCAACCGAAACCCCATTTTGCACCACGGTACATTGGCCTGTTGCCTATCGCGCTTGGCTCAGCTTGTCGCGACGCTATGTCCACAAGAATGGGCCGTCTCCGCTCGAGAACCTCTCTCTCCACGAGTTGCAAGGTTGGATCAGTCGCAATCAGGACAGCTCCGAGTTTGGCCAACTGTTGTATAGTTGCGATCGCCGCTTTCGGGGGGTACTCCAATATTCCGTTCGGCTTTCGGATACAGTGGCGATGCTTTGGGGCCCTGCGACCGACCCCGGTTTTTCCTTAGGGAGCTTCATCTTGGAAAAGGTGAGCCGTCGCCGACACCGCCTAGCTAAATGGGTGGAGGGACAACCGCAAAAGGAGATTGCGAATGCACTTCATCGATCCTTGGAGTTGTTTCATCACCATTGGTCGTTCGATCTCTATCAGTTTAATAGCGAACATTGGGCTAGGTTAGTGGCGACAGGACAATGTTGCTCGTTCCAACGGGACAATTTATTCGCCTATTGGCAAGGCCAGTCTCAAGAGGCCGGTTGCTTCAGCGCGACGAGACCGCCAGACATCTGGGAAATCAACCCCGAAGCGCAAGCCATGCTTAAATTGGCGATCGCACCTTAAAATAAGGACGTAAAATACGCGCTCGAAATTCGATCTCTCAGGTAAACTGAACTTGTTCGGCTTGCGTTGAGGATAAACCCTATTGTCAATGACTGCCCCAGTTACTTTGGAAGTCGGCCAACTCATTTACACGAGTTTTCGCGAAAGTGGCTTCACACTGCTACTCAGCCCCGGCGTTTTGCCCTTGGCTCAGCAGTCATTTTTTGGTCTCGTAGAAACCTACTGGGATGCTTACCAACCGCCGCCTCCAGGCTACCGAGCTGCCTATTTGCATCAAATTCCGGCCAAAGGTCAAGGCACTTTGTTCGGCTGGCTCTATCACGACGGGCAAGATGAATTTGGCCGCTCGGATATTCCCTATTTTATTGCTTACTATTTGCCGGGGAAACTTCAGCGCATTCAACTCAACGCGATATTAAATTGTCTCCAAGGCGGTCCTCTACAGTGGGTAGACCGATCCGATCACCTTCCCCACACATCCAACTTAGATCGGTATGGGCTAGCGTCTAACGACTTAGATCGATCAGCTTTAGACAAGCACAGCTTGGATATGCTAAATATCGACAATAGTCCAAACGTCTTGCCTGTCCGTCAAGGGATTGCATTGCCCGCTCAACTTTGGGCAGATAGTATAGCCGCACTAGAAGCGAAGGTACCGCTCAACTGGTTTTTACCCAATGCCGAGTGCGTCGAAACATCGACACCGGATCGATCTGGCGTTCATGAACCACATCATCCAGCTCGATTCAAACAGCCAGATCGGGTTGAGCACAATTTAGGGGGGCTGACCATGAATCTGCATAACCTTGATGCAATTCTCAAGGAGCTGTTTGAAAAGCCGATTGGGATACAGGGGGTCGCCCTGGTTTCCTCAGAAGGTCAAATCTTTACGACACCCATTGGCATGAATGCCCGTCGGGCAGAGATGCTTGCTGGCACGATGCTTTACTTGGTTAAAAGTACACAAGAGGAATTGGATTGGCAAGCGGTTGAAACTGTTTTTTTGCGCGGACAAGCCGGATATCTGATGCTCGGGATCTGTACAGAAACCACTTACCTGTTGGTACAGTCCAGTAAAATGCCGATGGGGTTGTTGGAAGGCGAGGTGAACCGGGCGATCGCTCGGATCCGGAGCGAATTTCAAGAGGCCGAACACACAAACCCATCAACGACAGCACTGGTGCCGGTTTCCGAGGTCGCCTTCGTTGCGGAAAGTCCGACCCTTTTGCTGGATGACGAAGAGGAAGTGACCTATCGAGGTCGCCGAGCCATTCAGTAAGATGCCCCATACAAACGGATTAATCGGATCCAAAGGATTTATCTGGGGCGACGTCGTTCTTAAACACAAAACCACTGTAGGCTTGGAGGCCATGTTCGCTCAGGTCAAGTCCTTTGAGTTCGGCCTCCCTTGTCACCCGCAGTCCCATGACAAGGTTGATTAAAGACCAAGCTATCCAACTGGTCACCACGGTAAACAGGCCAACCGCTGCAATCCCCAGCAGTTGGATGAGCAACTGGTTGAGTCCCTGAAGCCCCCCTCCGACAAACACTCCCTGGGCAGGACCACTGACATAGGGAACAAAGCTAAACAAACTTGTGGTGTTGGGACCCACCGCCAAGAGACCCACCGCCGTGGTTCCCCAGATACCGCAGATTAAGTGGACCGCAATGGCCCCCACTGGATCGTCAATATTTAAGCGGTCCAGCACATCCACGGCAACAATGATGAGGATACCGGCCATCAAGCCAATAAATGCAGCCGATCCAAGGGTTACAAAGCGACAGGATGCTGTGATACTGACCAACCCGCCCAAAATGCCATTAATCATGACCGATAGATCCGGCTTGCCGAAATATCGCCAAGCAGCCAGCATCGCGGCAATACCGCCCATGGCCGCCGACATATTCGTGGTTAATAGGATATGGGCAATGGCGGACGGTTCGGCACTCAAAGTCGAACCCGGATTAAACCCAAACCAACCCAACCAGAGAATAAAACAACCGAGGGTGGCTAGGGCTAGGTTATGTCCCGGCAAGGCAAAAGACTCGCCAGCTTGATATTTGCCAATGCGAGGACCCAATAAAACGGCACCGATAAGCGCCGACCAACCGCCCACACTATGAACCACCGTCGATCCGGCAAAATCCCAAAACCCCAGCCGAGACAGCCATCCGCTACCCCAAATCCAATGTCCAACCAGGGGATAGGTAAATCCGGTCAAAACCAAACTAAAGAGAACGAACGCAAAAAATTTAATGCGTTCTGCTACGGCACCTGAAACAATGGTGGCGGCTGTTCCAGCAAACACCAGTTCAAAGAAAAATTTGACCTGGATCGGAATTCCAGCCCAACTTAAAGACGGATAGACACCTTCATAGACATTACCCGTTGCCGGACTGTTATCGATTCCTGCCAAGAAAAAGCCATGCAGGCCGATAATTCCATTATCTAAGGC
>JBAVRC010000621.1:0-12680 GCA_049694615.1 Thermosynechococcaceae cyanobacterium
TAACGGTTCGAAGTAGATCAGCATCAGTTGCAAAAATGATGTGGCAACCACGGAGATTAGGAGATAGGGATTTGACCAGGGATCTAGCTGTATCACTAGTTTGGTGCTGGAGCGAATCGCCAAGGCATGTCCCATTTGGGCTAGACAAAGCGTCGTAAAAACGATGGTTTTCCAACGGTCGGGGTCTAATCCTCCCTCCGTATGGGTTTTGGTATAGTCATAGGCCCAAATCATCAACCCAATGGTCACGATCGCCAGGATTAAGCCGATCCGAATCATGTAAGATCCTAGCCCCCGTGCAAAAATGCTTTCGTTGGGATCTTTGGGGGATTGTTGCATGACTGCGGCTCGACCCGGTTCAACGGCCAAGGCCAAAGCGGGTAACCCATCGGTCACCAAGTTCATCCACAGAATTTGCAAGGGCGCCATCGGTACGCCGCCTAAGCCCAATAAGGGAGCGGCTGCAATGGTAATCACTTCGCCGATGTTGCTGCCCAGGATGTAGCGGATAAAGCGGCGAATGTTGGTATAAACCACCCGCCCTTCTTCCACCGCCGAGACGATGGTGGCGAAATTGTCGTCTAACAACACCATGTCGCTGGCTTCTTTGCTAACGTCCGTTCCGGTGATGCCCATCGCCACCCCAATATCCGACTGTTTCAGGGCTGGGGCATCATTCACCCCATCCCCCGTCATGGCCACCACATGACCTTTGCGTTGCAGCGCTTGGACAATGCGTAATTTATGCTCTGGGGAAACGCGGGCAAAGACACTGACATAATCCACGGACTGGTCTAGATCGTCTGGGGTCATCTGCTGCAATTCTTTCCCTGTCAGGCACCGATCTCCGGCAGTAGCAATGCCGAGATCCTCGGCGATCGCCTGGGCTGTGAGTTGGTGGTCTCCAGTAATCATCACGGGACGAATGCCTGCCTCGCGACATTTAGCCACCGCCGTGCGGACTTCGGGTCGGGGCGCATCCAACATCCCCACTAACCCCAACCAGGTGAGGGCTTGTTCCGCTTGCTGGTCTGAGCCTTCCGGCGGCAGGCATGACAACGGTTTCTGGGCAAATCCTAAGACCCGTAGACCGTGACTGGCCAATTGATTATTGGTCTCTAAAATGTGTTGGCGGAGTTCGAGGGTTAGGGGCTGCTGTCGATTTCCCAGTTGAACGGTGGTGCAGCGCTCCAGGGTAAGTTCTGGGGAGCCTTTGGTGTACATTGTCCAGCCTGAGTCCAGGACACCTTGCGGTTCTGCAACCACAACACTCATGCGTTTGCGCTCGGATGAAAAGGGAAATTCCAGGACCCGTGGGCGATCGCTGCTTTCTTGATCTTGACGGAATCCCGCCTTTCCGGCGACAGACAGCAATGCCCCTTCTGTGGGGTCGCCGATGATAGCCCACTCGCCATTTTCCTTTTGCAAGACCGCATCATTGCACAAGACACAGGCCAACATCAGTGATCGCAGTTCGGGGTGGGTCTGTGGGTCAATGGCTTCAGTGGATTTGGGGGTTGTAAATTCGCCCTCTGGGCTATAGCCCGTGCCACTGACCTGTAATACCGTGCTAGCCGTTTGGACGGCTTGCACCACCATTTTGTTTTGGGTGAGGGTTCCGGTTTTATCCGAGCAGATGGTGGTGACGGACCCCAAAGTTTCCACGGCAGGGAGTTTGCGGATCAGGGCATTGCGGGCCACCATGCGCTGGGTGCCCAAGGCCAGGGTAACCGTAATGACAGCGGGCAACCCTTCCGGGACGACGGCCACCGCCATACTCAGAGACACCTCCACCAGTTCTTCAAAGAGCGACGGCTTAACCAGGGTGCCGCCGATGACCACTAAGGCCACTAAAATCAAAGACCCACTGACGAGAACATTGCCGAGTTGGGTCATCCGTTTTTGCAAGGGGGTCGGTTCCGTTTCCACCGACTGTAACGCTGAGGCAATTTTGCCCAGCTCCGTTTGCATCCCGGTTCCAGTCACCAATATCGCAGCCCGTCCCTGTACCACTTCTGTGCCTGAAAAAACCAAGTTCACTTGATCGCCGAGGGGAACATCCGCCGCCATCAACACCGCCGCTTGCTTTTCCACCGCATGGGCTTCACCGGTAAGCGCCGCTTCCCGTACCTGAAGGTTGGCTTCTTCTAAAATGCGACCATCTGCTGGAACCTTGACCCCAGCTTCCAGATGAACCACATCCCCCGGCACCAGTTCCTTGGAATCCACCTCAGACAGGGTGCCGTCCCGCAGCAGCCGAACTTTGGAAGTGGCCATATTTTTCAAGGCTGCCAGCGCTTTTTCGGCACCGCGCTCTTGGACATAGCCCAAAATGCCATTCAGTAACACAATGGTAAAAATGGCGATGGAATCCTTGGGAAACACAAATTGCCCGGATTGCATGCCGGATCGGATGTCCAATGCAGCGGAAATAATGGCCACGACGATCAGCATGACGAGCATGATGTTCTTGAACTGATCGACAAAAATGTCAAAGGCCGACCGTCCGCTGGTTTCGATTAATTCGTTGGAACCGTATTGCTGAAATCGTTCCGCAGCCTGCGCACTCGTCAACCCGTGGGTGCGATCGCTCTCCAACGACTGTAAGGCCTGGTCGGTCTCGACCATGTGCCAAAGGGTCGATTCCAGAGTGGGAACCGCAAGAGTTGGGCGATCACTGGGGGGCATAGGCTCAATTCCTGATTGGGGTAACACGGGTTGTCGCAGGGACGTCTTGTAAAACTATTATTTAGTATTTTGTGTCGGGCAGCAAATGAGACTTGCCTGAAATGCTGAAAGCACCTCAAGAAACTGGGCTATTCTGGTGTTACCTCACACCCTAAAGGCGGTTAACAGTACTTCGACACGTCTTCTTTGCAGTCGTCCGCCAGATAAGATAAGGCCCGAAACCGCAGTCCGACCAATTGCTCGTACAGCGGGTTGAGTTTACATAGGGGCGGAACATGCACTAGTTTGTGCCCAAAAAGCTTAATGTCTCGCTCAAACGGGCACTGGGGCGGAATCATCTGACACAGAAATCGCGCAATGCGAGGATCGTGCATTTCTAGGTCGTCGAGCCAGTGCCGCACGGGGTTCAGTAAATCGACACCTGATTTTTCGGCATCGGCGATCGCCTCTGCTGGGGGAGCCTCGCTGCCATCCAAGGTATGCCGGAGCGAATCGAGCGCAGCAACTTTCAGATGCAAGGCTTGGCTAAAGGTATCCAAAATACGATCTTCGGCAGAAGAATACACGCCATCGGCCAAAGCCACCATGACGGCTGTGCGCAAAAAGTTTTCTGCCCCAGCCGAATCGTGGGCAAACTCTTGGGCCAATTGTTCCGGGGTAATGGGTTCGTAGACCGTTTCCATTAAATCGGGGGCGAGGTCTGAGGCAACTAACGTTTTAATAAAGGATTTTTCTTCAGCACTAAAGTTGCCATCGGCCCAAGCTACGGTGACCAGCCCTCTAAGCCAGGTCACAATTTGCTCGGAAGAATAGGATAGGGTTGGCGCAGCGTTCACGAATGTCCTCCTCACGTCAATCGGCGGCGTCCTACTTCATCTTACTTTTCCAAACGGGTGACGTACCATTGCAAATAGCAATCGGGGCCCAGATCCAGTTCGCAACCCGTTTCCATGAGATGTTGGGCTTGGGCGTCAAGGGACAAAAAGGGTCGCAAATCGGGCGGTAAGTCTTGTTGGCGTAGAGCCAAAATGTCTTTCAGTTTGGCCAACAGTTCGGCGGCACTTAAAAACTGTTCCCGTTGATCGGTCTCCAGAACGACGAAGGTCTCTCCGGGTTGATACATGATGGCGTCTGGCATGATGATTTCCTCAACTTAGGCGGCGATCGCCACCCGTTTCCGCAACGAGGTAGCCCGCCGTTTCGCTGTATCGTTTTTCGGGTCGTGTTTTAAGGCATTTTCGTAGGCTTCTAGGGCCTGAGCCGCTAGATTTTTGCGCTCATAGGCATGGCCTAAATTATTGAACGCAGTCACATAATCTGTTTTGCGCTTTAGCGCCTCCTTATAGTGGCGGATGGCCAGATCGAATTGTTCTTGGGCGAAATAGGCATAACCCATGGCATTGTAAATGGGAGCCAAGTTACTTTCAGCCTCTGGCTCTTCCTCCGTCACGGCTTCAGCCGCTCTCAAGGCTTGCTGAAACTGCTGGATCGCCTGGGTAAATAACTTTTTATTGAGATAAAGGCTGCCCAACTCGAAGTATTCCTGAACGGTTCCTTTCCCTTCGCTCAGCTTTTTGCGTAAGCGATTGAGGACCGATTCCGACCGACGGGTTTTGAAGGTTTGGCGGATCACGAACCAACTGGCCACACCTAGCAACGCCAGTAAAACGACCAGATACACCAGAACTAAAGACTTATCCATAGATGTGAAGGCTGAAATGGCTTCTATATTCACGGTTAGGTACACCATCAGCCTATCAAACTTGAACGGTCTCTTACGAGTCCGAACGCACCGTCACCGCAGACTTGGGCGCAACAACGGCTTCCCGGTTGACAATACTGCGCCGCATAGACTCTACAAATTGGCTTACCCGAATGGGATCGACCCGCTGCTGGATTTGTCCAGCCCGTTTGAGTGAACTGGACACAATCACGCCATTGGCCGCTTGGATCAAATGGGGGATATTTTCCCAACTGGCCCCGCTGCCAATAAATAATGGGACGCCCTTGGCTGCATCCATGGCCAACTCTAAATCTTCCAAATTCGGGGGACTGCCCGTGGACCAGCCCGATAAAATAATGCCGTCGGCCAACCCCCGTTCAATGGTTTCCTGAACGGCGGTGGTCAGGTTGGGTGCCCCCAGGGGGCGGGCATGTTTCACCAGCACGTCCGCTAAAATTTTGACCTCGCTGCCCAGCTCGCGCCGATAGCGCAAGAGGTGATGGGCTTGCCCCTCAATGAGTCCTTGATCGGTAGCCATTACACCTGTCAACACATTGACGCGGATGAACTGTGCTCCCACACAAGTGGCGATCGCCAAGGCACTTTTGGCATCATTGCGCAATACATTGACCCCGATCGGCAACGGTACTAGATTCATCACCCGCTGCACAATCAGACTCATGGCACTCACAACGGCTGGGTCCACCTGATCCTTAGCAAAGGGGGCATCGAAAAAATTTTCAATAATCAGGCCATTGACCCCACCTGCGGCAAAGGCAGCTGCCTCTTGCTCCGCCCGGTCGATCACAGCTTTTAAGCTACCGCCCCAACGCGGGGACGTTGGTAACGGCAGTAAATGAACAACGCCAATAACGGGATGAGCCGATTTGAAAATTTTTTCTAATGCCACGGGTACTTGAATCGAACGCTTTAGGGGAGAACTTAAAAATTGAAGTGTATCGAAGCCGATGGGATGTTCTAATCCAGTATCGCTACTTGCTTTTACAGTATATATCTGGAGGTTCGTCTAATCTTGCCCGGTGGTGCTCGAGATGTCCCAGGTTGCAAACACGCCCAACTCAGACCCCATTGCGACGGGATATGCCTTGGCTGCGATCGCCTTAGGCAGTAACCTTGGCCCCTCGCTGGCCACGGTTCAAGCGGCGGTGGAACGCCTGAGCCAAACCGCCGATATGGTGCTGATAGCCCAGTCCCCCTGGTATCGCACGGCTGCAGTTGGTCCTCCCCAACCGGATTATGTGAATGGATGTGTGGGGGTGCAAACTCGGCGATCGCCCCAAGGGTTATTGCAAATCTTGCTGGAAATTGAGCAAGTCTTTGGACGGGTCCGGGCAGAACGGTGGGGACCGCGCACCCTTGACTTGGATTTATTGCTTTATGAGGATTTGGTGTTGGACACGCCCACTTTGACGCTGCCCCACCCACACCTAACCGAACGGGCGTTTGTTTTGGTGCCTTTGGCGGATATTGTGCCGAACTGGGTGCATCCGGTGACGGGTCTGACGATTCGGCAACATTGCGATCACATAGACATTTCCGGAGTTGACTTATGGTCTTAGGACGGATGAAGGGTTCCTCACACCACATCGTCAGGATTAATTCCCAATTCCCGTAACTTTGCCGCTAGCGCTTCGGCTCTTGATCGTGCTTGTGTTGCTTGACGGGCCAATTCAACCGAACTCAAAAACGGTGTCCCATCCGGGCGATATAGGGTAAACACCCCATCCTGAAATCGAAACTCAATCCCTAATCGCGGACTGACCCAGCCATTCATGCCCTCAATGGCGTTCAATCCGTTTCCCTGACGGATCCAGCCTGCCAGCGTTAATCGGTCTGGGTCGTATAAATAATATTCCTCAACTCCGTATTGCCCATAAAACTCAAGCTTGCGCCGCATCTCCGCCCGCGTATTGCTGGGAGATAAAATCTCAAACACAACCTGTGGAGCAACATTTCCCTCTAACCACTGTCGATAGGATCCTCTTCTGCCCTTCGGACGGCCAAACACCACCATTGCATCAGGAGCTATTGGTGCAATCAATTGTGATTCCACTGGATACCACAGCAAATCACCTGCAACAAAGACATTCTCGCGATCCGCAAACAAAATCTCCAGATTTTCTTTAATCAAGACAATCCAGTTAAATTGTTCGGTATTATCGGCCATCGGCTTACCATCGCTATCCGGGAACAGTTCGTCCAGACTGACCTCAGCGAACATCGTCATGACTGGTAGCCCCCGATACGCAGGATTAAAGTCTCTCTAAGATCACTATACTTGCAACAAAAACGATTGGGCGGGGGACCACGCACCCTCGACTTGGATTTATTGCTTTACGAGGATTTGGTGTTGGACAGGTAACTTTGTGGCAAACGCTTTGGCCTGCGATCCGCCCATTTCCTCGATTAACATCCATACATCGACAGCGGTAGGATAAAAAATAAGACAACTATCTGGGGGATTCCAATATGGTGTTTCGACTGTAGTGTTATGACGCTTGCAGATCCCTATCGGCTTCGGGTTGGCAAACGGAGCGATCGCAGCGCCCTGTTGACTCTCATGCAACAAGCCTATCGGGAGCTTTACCCTTCAGCAGTCCTCGACCACTTAGCCGTAACCACTGAACAACTGTGGTCGACCCAAACGCCCACTTGGTTTGTCGAAACAGCGGAATTAACGCAACTGATCGGGTGTTTGTGGCTAGGTCATGCCATCGATCAAGGGACGGGTGATCGCTATGCCCATATTTTTTTGTTGTACGTGGAGCCTAGTCATCGGCGGCGCGGGTTGGGACGGGCGTTAATGCAACAGGCCGAGACCTGGGCCTTGGTTCATGGCAGTCCCAGTATTGGGTTGCATGTTGTTGGGCAAAGCACGGCAGCGCGATCGCTCTATGGGCAGTTGGGATATATACCGCAAGCGACTTTTATGCAAAAAAACCTAGGGATGTCGTAAAGATGCACCGATCCCGCCTTGGTTGAGCCTGATCCGCTTGATCCGAATAAATCGGCATCAGAGAAAAATATGATCCAATGTTGGTTTTCCCTCACTTTATGGGCAAGCTAGTTCTTAGCCTTTCCAAACTGGTTCCAACCTTACTGTTTTGTATTCAAAGCACTAATCGTGAGCAACTCGCCGTTTCAAATCCCTCATGATTCGCAGCACTTATCAGTGCTGTATAAACAGTTGGTCATTAGTTTGAAGTTTCATCATAACCAAAGCCTCAGCCAGCTCCCGCGCGATTTAGCCCTACAAGCCATGAACGAAGTCTGGGAGTCCTGCAACATCAAACCAGTCCCCAAGTCCAATCAAGACAAACCGGACTTGGGCTAACCGAACCGTTTGCTCCAACAACGCTGCCTTGGGCCAAAACCTGCTTCAATAGAAACGGCATAGGAAAGGGTCTTTAAACCCAAAGGAGCGCCCATGGATGTCATTCCTGCCATCGACCTATTGAATGGACGCTGCGTGCGGTTGTATCAAGGGGATTACGAGCAGTCCCAAATTTTTGCGGAAGATCCAGTCACTGTTGCGCAAGCGTGGGCTAATCAAGGGGCGCATTGGTTACACCTCGTCGATTTAGATGGGGCCAAAACCGGAGAACCCGTTAATTTGGCAGCGATCACCCGGATTTTGGCCGCCGTCAATATTCCGGTGCAAGTCGGGGGTGGTCTGCGAACCGGCGATCGCGTGGCCGAAATATTGGACATGGGCGTGCAGCGTGCGATTCTGGGAACCGTTGCCATTGAACAACCCGATCTAGTGGAGCAGCTCTGCCAAACCTATCCGGGCCGGATCGTGGTGGGTATCGATGCCCGCGAAGGGAAAGTCGCCACGCGGGGATGGCTCGAAAATTCAGATATTTCAGCCGTGACCTTAGGACAACAAATGGCGGAAAAGGGTGCCGCCGCCATCATCTACACCGATATCCAACGAGATGGCACCTTGCAAGGCCCCAACCTGCCCCAACTGCGCGAAATGGCCGAGTCAGTCTCCATTCCTGTGATTGCATCGGGGGGGGTGAGTTCCCTCACTGATCTGCTGAGTTTACTGGCCCTAGAACCGCTAGGCGTGTCCGGGGTAATCGTGGGTAAAGCCCTATATACCGGAGATGTTTCCCTAACTGAAGCCCTGCGCGCCATCGGGCCGGGACGCTGGCAAGATGTCCCCGCCGATTTAGGGCAGTCGGCATGGGCTTAGCTCACGGCACGGAAATCTGGGCAACAAATGGCGTCTTCCGACAGGGCAGTGGCGGGATGTACGGGACATTTGAGGGCAGGGTGATTGGTAAAGAAGCAACAGTTAGCACAGGGAACTTGATGAAGGCGCTGACTGACCTGAACGGTTTCCCGCAAAACAGACCACAGACTGATGCCTAAGCAGGCGATAAACCCCCAACTTAAACCGATCCCTAAAACTTGCCAGCCGACGCCAGTGAGGATCATTGTTTTTACTTTGCCGAATGTTCTGTCCTCTATTATTCTAGGGCGAGCATCGGCGATCGCCACAGGCTGGGTCCTGTCCGCAACAAATTTTTGAAATCAAGGGTTGACCTAGCCAAGAAGGGAAAAGAGTCATGCCAGCAGACGTGTTGCAAACCGAAGTATTGGTCGTGGGCAGCGGAACTGGGGGGACCGCTGCGGCTTTGCAAGCGGCCCGTGCCGGTGTGCAGACGATCTTAGTCAGCGAGGGACCTTGGCTGGGCGGAATGCTCACGGCTGCCGGGGTTTGCGCGCCAGATGGGAATGAATTGTTAGCTTGGCAGACAGGGCTTTGGGGTGCATTTTTGCGAGAACTGCAAACGCGACAACTGGAGGGTCTCGATCACGGTTGGGTCAGTTTTTTTACCTACGATCCCCGCATCGGTGCCCAAATTTTTGCGGATTGGGTGCAAGCCGAAGCCCAATTAACTTGGTTGGCCGGACAAACCCCCCAAGCGGTTTTACGTCAGGGCAGTCGGGTTACAGGAGTGCGCTTTGACGAGGTAACGGTTTTGGCCCAAGTCGTGTTGGATGGCACCGAACTGGGAGATCTATTGGAACTGGGTGCAATTCCCTATCGCTTGGGATGGGAATTGTATGACCAATGGCAAGAACCCAGCGCACCGCTGGCTCCTAATGAAACAACCCAGCAGTACTTGGTACAAGTTCCCACCTGGGTGGTGTATTTGCAAGACTTCGGCGAGCAGGGAGCGGCTCCACTGATTCCTCCAGCTCCAAATGCAAAACTGGAACAATTCCAAGCAGCATGGCAAGACTATTCCGTTGCACAATTTTTGAGTTACGGACAAATCCCTGGTCGCCGCTTCATGATGAATTGGCCCATAAAGGGCAATGACTATGGTGAGGGGGTAGAACGACTCTTTGGGTCCATCGCCGCAAGGCAGGCGTTTCTTCAAGAAGCCCGTTGGCAGAGTCAAAATTTTGCAGCCTTTATTCAGCAATCCTTGGGGCAACGGTACGGACTGGCTCAAACCCTCTTTCCAGAACAACCTGGAGCACTGGGGGGCGGGGCCTTTGCGCTACAGCCCTACTACCGAGAAAGCCGTCGTTTGCGAGGGCTGTCCACCGTGATTGAGCAAGACCTCTTGCCCCAGTCTCAAGGGCAGGTTGCGACCTTACCGCGAAATGCATCAGGGGAAATTAGCGCGATCGCCATAGGCAACTACGTCAACGATCACCATTACCCTTCCGGCGATATCCCTTTGCAACCCAAAGCCCTCCGGTGGGGCGGTCGCTGGACTGGAACCCCCTTCACGCTTCCTTACGGAGCCTTAGTGCCAGAATCCGTGGATGGATTCCTGGTCTGTGAAAAAAATATCTCCGTCTCCCACATGGCCAACGGTGCCACGCGCCTCCAACCTGTGGTCTTGGGCATTGGTCAAGCGGCAGGCATGGCTGCGGCCCTCTGTTGCCAGCAAGGGCTTCAGCCCAGAGACTTACCCGTGCGCCAACTACAAAACGCCCTGCTGAGCGATCCTGTCGCACCTGCCGGACTCATCCCCTTGTTTAACTTGATCCCCAACCATCCTGACTACCGAACCTGGCAACACCGCATGCTGGACGATCCCGAACAATATCCCAAATCGGGTCAGATTGAATTATGCTCGCCAGCAATGGTCTGTTATCCAACGGCGGAAGGCGATCGCCTGCAATCCTTTGAGGGTGTATTTGCACGCACGAGTGACGAAGCCTACCGCTTCACCGCGACCGCTGGGGAAACCACTTGGGATCTCGTGACCCTTGATCCCCGTGTACAGGCACAACTGCAAGAACTCTCAGATGGGGCGATCCTGACCCTAACGGGATGGCCCAATCCAGCCGGCTCATGGATTCGAGTCAACGGCCTGCAAACGAGTATTTTTAGGGATACCTAAAGGACCTGATGGGTGTAGGCGTGTTGTTTCACGTTGTCTTCCGTGTTCACCACCCGCTCCACATTTAACAGGCGTTTGTTTTCAGTCGAGAAATTAAAGTCGGTTTTTGCTTGTCCCAAGGGCAACAATTCCTGAATCCAAGGCGCGGATCGAAAACTTCGTGTTGCGGCCAGAAGACGTTCTTCAAAATCTTCGCACAGCTGCACATCGCCAGGAAACGCCCCAGGCACCTGGGCCTGACTATTGGCCCAAACTGCACCGAACGTGGTGGCGATCGCCATTTCGTAGGACGTAGGAATCCCTTTACAAAGGGCCTCAAAGGCAGCAGAAGGGATGGGTTCCATCACCTTCAGGGGCTGGAGTTTTCCCTCTTCCTTAATAAAACAAGTGGCGAGTCCCAAAACGACATACGCTTCGGCAGGAACATCGGCCACATTGGGCGGCATTGCATCAGTTGTCATACAGCATTTCCGACGAACAGATCAATTGGATCGACAGAGTATGTCAGTCCATACTCCATTACCCATTGTACGGTTCTTCTCACATCGCGCCGTGACGGACTACTGAACCTTTGCCTGACTGGGCGGCATCAAATACACCGACTTTTGATTCGCTGGAATTAAATTCCCTTGCTCTTGGGCAATGCGCTGCACTGCATCTGGCGATTGACTGCGTTTGAAGTCTTGTTGCAAATCGGTCACGGTTCGGGCCACTTGCGACTGTTCCATCTTTAACTCTTTCAGTTTGGACCATTGGGCCAACTGATCGGGCACCAAATGGGCCAAGGTCACCAGCGCCGTTCCGATCAAGAGAACATTCACGCCCACAATTGTCCCAGATTCCCAGAGCTTGGCAGACGGGTTAGCGGCTCTGAAGGAGACGGTATTGGACACTTCCTCAAGGGGAGGACGTTGTGCTGACGCTGGGCGATTCCGGAGTGCAGCCGAGGTATTTTGGGGCTGGGATCGACGGGATCGAGAGGGTAGAACGGAATTTGGCAGTGCGCTCATAGTAGTAATTTATGCTTATTTTGGCCGGAATACACTCAATCAAGCTAAACAATGACACCCAATGGTCCCGAAGCAGCGCAAAAACAAACCTGCAATTCTTAAAATAAACTTAAGAACTTAAAAATCCTTCTTTCGAGGGCGCTGTATTTTGGCAAGGAGCAGGTCAAGCTTTCGCTCCAAAACGAACCACTCAAGGGAGGCTCGTCAAAACAGCCAAAGAACCCAACCCGTCTTTGAAAAAACTAAAGGGATTTATGCGGAGCTAGTCTAGCGAAGCGAACACCTGAAAGTCAATAAGCATTTAAAAAACTTGCACATTGTTTTTGAAGACAATGTGCAAGTTTGCGGATCAGCCGCTTATTTATACAGCTCAGTCCCTAAACGGAGGGCAAGAATACCGGGAAAGAGGGCAAGGATCAACGCAACGAAGATCTGAGTATCTGACAGCATAAGGACAAACTCCTTTCAATTGCACTACATCGTTCACCAAGTCGGCTAGTTCACAATGTCGGCCAAATTGACCCCAAGCGGAATGGTTTGTTACATCATGCAACACTCTGTCTGGTTAAATGGGGTTCTCCGTTATGGTCTCTAGGCTCGATTAAGGCCAACGCAGACAAGGCTGATCCAAGCTGGGCCAAAGGCTGTGTGAAGTTTTCTGAGACAACCCGGTGTCGCAATGCACAAGACTGCCATTTGACGTTAGGGTTAGCATGAGGTTTGAGGATCCAATGGCGATCTAGATTTAGGATCCCGGCCTGTTTTCTGTGTTGTTTTCAGTTTGCCCTGGCACGTGAATGCTTGAATATCTTTCCCAGTTGTTGGCTCATTTTGGAATTCACACGGTTGTTTTGATTGGTA
>JBAVRC010000622.1:0-1651 GCA_049694615.1 Thermosynechococcaceae cyanobacterium
GCCTGCGCCAATGGTCATCCGGCAGGTCAAGGCTGCGGTCATACAGGTTGCGGCTGCGGCGCTTAGATGACGTCCCATACGGTTTATCAATGTTAGACAACTCGGCTGAAAAGGCGATTATCCAAAAATTTGAAGATGGGGAAGATCTGTGCTGCGATGTTCCCCATCCCCATCTCGCCGACCCTGCCCACGCTTCTCAACCTGAAACGCTGACGCTTGAGAAAGCACAGCGCATGTCGGAGTTTCTGGGCTTTCTCGCAGACACCAATCGGTTGCGCATTCTCTCGATGCTGGCCGATCGGGAACTGTGCGTGGGGGATTTGGCGATCGCCCTAGACATGAATGAATCTGCCGTATCGCATCAGTTGAGAACGCTCCGCGCCATTCGCTTGGTGAGTTTTCGCAAGCAAGGACGGCATGTGTTCTACCGCCTGCAAGATCATCATGTGCTGACCTTTTACCAAGCAATTTTTGAGCATTTAGATGAAACGACTTTGGGCTAATCAGGGTTTCCAGCATAACGGCCTGTTCACCGATCCATTCAGACTTACAGAGGCGGCGAGATCGTAACGTCATGCAACCCATCCCTCAGTAAGGTCGGCAAAGACAAAGTACATAAGTTAAAATGATAATCATTATCTTAGTTATTTTGAAACGGCTCCATTAAGCTTAAAATTGATTCAGTAAGTGACCCACTATGTCTGCCTTAAGCCCTTTGACGCCCCATCAAACCACCATTTTCAATCTGCTGAAAACCCTTGGGTCAGAGATGTCGGCTCAGGCACTTTATGTTGAGCTGCAACGGCAAAAGCATCGCCTGGGTTTGGCGACTGTGTACCGCGCACTCAAATATTTACAGCGTCAAGGGATTGTGCAGGCGAGATCGCTACCGAATGGGGAAGCGGTCTACTGTCTAGTGTCTGAAGAGAAGCACTATGCCACCTGTGTAAAATGTGGCACCTCAGTTCCTTTGGCACACTGTCCAATTGACGAACAGATATTGCCCCAGGCGATCGCACCCCGGTTTAAGATTTTCTACCACACCTTGGAATTTTTTGGGTTGTGCTCTCCTTGCCTAGATCAGGAGACCGTCGTGTGAGTGGGTGCGGTTTCTAGGTGTGTAGCAGCCTCAGAAATTTTAAAAGGCCATTAATTTTCCCTAAGCTGCCGAAACTGCAAAAGTTTTAGCTGTTTTGGGTTTCGCGAAAACGGACTGACCTGGTTCCAATTGCAACTCGGCAAATTGTTCGCGGCTCAGGTGGGCGGTGACTAATTGTTGATCGACCAGCATCAACTCAGCCTGAATTTCCCAGCCCAAGTGGATAATGCGTTGAACGGTTGCGGGTACAGTGGTGCCGTTGGCGATTCGGGTTACTTCAATATCGTGGGGGCGAATAAATAATTCGCAATTCGGTCCATTGACTTTCAATTCATCCAGGTGCTGGTCTTTAAATAACTTGGAATTACTTTGCAAGACATTAACGGGTCCAACAAAACTCATCACAAAGGAGGTTGCTGGATGGTCATAAACTTCAGCCGGGGAGCCAATTTGTTCGATGCGCCCATGATTCATGATTACAATTTCGTCAGCAACTTCCATCGCTTCTTCTTGGTCGTGGGTGACAAATACACTGGTGACATGGACTTCATC
>JBAVRC010000623.1:0-1711 GCA_049694615.1 Thermosynechococcaceae cyanobacterium
GGCTATTGATGCAGGTACTTTAGTGAAGTTAGGCTTGCGGCGGAAGCCAAAAGGATTAGATAGTTTGATGCTGGAAATCAAATATTGGGCATTGAATAAGCAGTGGTTGAAAAGTTAGGACATTATCTACAAATAAATAACAAGAGGTTTTGAATTTTGCCGAAGTTCTAGTGCTGAATGCTTTTGAAAAATCTTCAAGTAGATTCTATTTTGGCGTTAGAAGTTTCTGAGAATTTAGTCGGCTGTTTAGAGAGGGAGCTACTCAATTTTTCTGCCAAAAAAGTATATAGGAAGTTGAAGAAAAGAAATTCTGAAAGCTTGTGCAAAAGCATGAACTGGTGATATCTTGAGAAAACTCAAGTTAGTCAAAGCCAAGTGGTTAGATTGAAAATTATTTTGTAATGGTTCAACTTTGCACGAGAGTCGCATATGGCAATCCTAGAATCAGCCTATAGGGCAGTTCGTATCCGTCAGACAGCCGCAGGTGGTTGGCTGATCCTTTTTGCTGCCCCAGCAACCGAGATTGATACTTGGGCTGGAATTCCGCAAAAAAAAGAAATCGGCGGTACTCAAGAGACAACTGGTTTTCAGCGCGAGGAAGATACAAAGCGTATTAAAGAACTTGTTAATTTTTACAGTAATGATAGCAACGTCATTCAAAACCCACTACTTTGTGCAACTCGTCAGACGAATCAGAGTGTTGTACAGTTTGACCCAGATATTAATATTGAACACTCGACTTTTGCTGAAACTGGCCTTTTAACGATTCAATCTGAATCTCTAGAATCGTTAAGTCTGCTTGATTTGCTTAGAAGAGTAAAATCCGATCTTGAGTGTCGAGTTTCTAGCCTTGCCAGTCTACAGCCTTCTGATAGGCTATTGATCGATCTAAAAGGTCGGGCATCTGTTGAATCAATTGAGCCAGAAGCTACTACGGATTCCGATTTTGCAGACAGCGACACAGAAATGAGTGAATCCACAGAGGACGTTGTAGATTCAGAGGAATCAGCAGGAGCTATTTTTTCAGATGAATCACACATTTTTGATTTCTGGGAAGAAGTAGCTGCTAGAGTCCGATTACTAGAAGAATTAGGAAGTTCTTTCAATGGAGATGAATTCCTCGGATACTCAAAAGATGCAATGATTTCTTTTCTTCGTCCTATTGTTGTTGTTGACGGGCAGCACAGATTACGAGGAGCGGTCGAGTCTGCTAAATTTCTCTCCAGTAAACCGCCTTATAGCGATGAGCTTGAGCAATTGGTTATCGATGGAGTTGATGCGGACTCAGCGCAGAGGTTAATTGAGGCGAAAATTGCTCGATGTCTACCAATTTCGTTGCTGGTGACCGATGATCCAGCGGAACATGTTTTTCAATTTGTGGTTGTCAATCAAAAGGCAACGCCCATTGGCAAAGCACTGTTGGGTACAATTGTCTCTACAAGCTTGTCGAACGATGAATTAGCTAGAGTCTCCAAACGGTTGGAGGACTCTGGAATCCAACTTGAAGAGTCGAGAGCAGTTGCCTACTTCACCAGAAATCCAAGCAGTCCCTTCTATCACTTAGTGGAAAGAGGACTGACCTCAGAAAACAATGATCTTCTTCAATGGAATGTGTTACTTTCACTCGTCAGAATTTTTCAAGAATTGAAGGGTGGTCGGTTGTTCGGAGAGAAGAATGATTATGCAGATAAATGGAAACGAACATATTTGT
>JBAVRC010000624.1:0-1762 GCA_049694615.1 Thermosynechococcaceae cyanobacterium
ATCAGAAACAAGCTCGCTGGCAAACGCTAGGCGTTACGTTCAGTGGAGCGATACTGCCCGTTTTAGGATTTTTAGTCCCGTATACAGGTTTAACCTTGGGCATTGCGGGCTTGAGTTCGGTCGGTTGGTTGGTTGGGCACTATTTTTGGACGCGATCGCGTGCTTGATAGCCCCTAAGGATCGTGGATTAAATAAGATCCAGAATATAAAGATAAATAACTCATACAACGTTGCCCATCACCCGCCGCAGAAGCCTTTGCATCATAACAGATCTATTCTCGGTGGTCGGTGTGCATAGGCATTGTTAGGTTGTTCAAGAACTAAAACTTCTCTCATACACTTTCTGCATCATGTCCCAGAATGAACGATATCGATAGGCTCCAGGATATTTATTGCCAAAGTCCCATGCTTCCCATTCGCTTCTAGAGTCTATAACTTGTGGATTGAGAAGGTAAACATATCCATCCTCAGCAGAGCTAATCTGGAGGGCCGTCTTCATGTATCGACCTCTGAGCCAGCAGCAGTCTTGATGTTCTCCATATTGGAAATATTTTTCATCCTCAACATCATTACCATCATCCCAGCATTCTGCCCAATCTCTATTTTCTTCAATAAACCAGTTGATTTGGTCAATGCCATATAAATCACAATATTCATTCAAGACTGTAAAACCATCGGAGGCAAGAAGGAAGTTTCGATAGCTTGTAGGAAGTTTTGCTCCTAATCTTTTCTCTAATTTAGAAACTTCTTCCTCAGTTGCACCCATCCGAAAGCAAGATTTATTCTCCAAAATATCTGAATATTGAAATTCATAGTTATCTATATGTTCTTCATCAAGATTATCAAGAATTGCTTCACTCCATCTCTCTAAGAAAGTGTTCCAATCATCAACTTTTGGAATAAACCCAATATTTACAGTAATGTAGTTTTTTCTATTTGCTAAATCTAGAAAATTTTGGGCTTGCTCTTGGGATATATTAATCCTATTTTGCAAGGCTCCTTCTGAAATTCTATTCATAAGACCAGGGAGGTAAGCCACAAGATACAAAGCACTCGTTAGGCTTAAGGATAAGGATTGCCACCATTTTTGGATAAATCTGTCAGCATTACTTGTATCTTCAAGATGAAGATAAGTGCGTATTCCAAAAACCAAAATTTCCTGCTCTACATAACTTCGACAGTCGAGTTCCCACGCAGCAACAATATCATCAAAAACTTTTAACCACCCACTGGCTTCCTGCCATTTTCTTTGATTGACATAATTTTGAGAGAGCACTCGATGTAAATCTTGCAAAAAGCGACTTACCTTAAATCTATCATCTCCTTTAATATCGACTTTTGGATGTGTAAGGTCATGCAAAAAATCTTCGCTCCAATTACCTGAAGGCATTGCTATATGAAACCAGCGATCTATGCTTGATATACCCTCATATTCCCGAAGCTTTGTATTGATAAATTGTTCAAGTTCACTAAATGACATTTCCTGCTCTGAAAAGATCCTAGGGCAAGGAATCTTGAGGAAATAGCACAGAGCCGGAATAATCGCTTTGATGGGATGAACTAGAGAACTTGCTTCACTAACTTTCAGTTCTCCCTGTGTTAGCTTGATAAATCCTTGGTAGGCAAATTCAGGAAAACCTGCAAACAATAGAATTGTGCTAGCTTCCAACAGCAGGGGTGATGTTTCGTCAGGAGGCAGTATCTGTATCTTATGCCCCAGTTCAGATAGATACTCAGAGTCTATCAACTTTGTGTCTTTCAC
>JBAVRC010000625.1:0-2887 GCA_049694615.1 Thermosynechococcaceae cyanobacterium
GACCTGACGACTTTATTGATTCAGCCCTTGCTTTTAATTGATCTAGGCTTCTCTTCTCGATCTGACGCACTCGTTCTCTTGTCAAGTTCAATTCCTTTCCCAGATAATCTAGGGTCTTTGAAACGCCGTCGATCAGACCAAATCGCTCCAATATCACCTGCTGCTGGCGATCGCTTAATCCCTCCAGCAGTTCTGACGCGATCGCACGACTTTGCTCCTGCTCCACATACGACAATGGATCGCCTTCTGCTGGTAACAAGTCCCCCAGACAGGTCGTTTCGTCCTTGCCTATCGGTTGGTTTAGCGAGATAGGCGGTATGAAATAACTCAATAGCTGTTTGAAGGTGGTGGGGGTGATGCCTACGGCAACCGATATTTCCTCGGACGTGGGGACGCGACCCAGTTCCTGACTCAGTAAACTGCTTGCTTTTCGGATTTTCGCCATCCGCTCCCGCAGGTAATTCGGGATTCGCACCACCCTGCTTTTGTCCGCGATCGCCCTGGTCATACTTTGACGGATCCACCAGGTCGCGTAGGTGGAAAACTTGAATCCCCTTTCCGGGTCGAATAGTTCGACGGCTCGGTTTAGGCCAAGCGACCCTTCTTGTATCAGATCGAGCAATTCAAGCCCTCGATGCTGGTACTTTTTGGCGATTGACACCACCAGGCGTAGGTTCGATTCGATCATCTTTTTCTTGGCTCTCTGGCCCAGGTGCGTTATTCGCTCTAAATCACCGGGCTTTATTCCCGATGCGACCGCCCAGGATTCCCGATCATCTGGTGGAACCTCCTCTAGGACAATGAGTTGCTGAACCTGTCGCGCATACTGGATTTCTTGCTCATGGGTCAGCAGCGGGATTCGGCCCATTTCCAACAGGTAGGTCCGAACGGTATCTGTCTCCACTTGCCGTTCAGCGCGATTTCTCGATGTTTTCATTCTGTTTTTCTCCAATTCTTTGTGTGTGCTGGAGGTGCTATCGCCCTTGCATTTCCTGGTCGTATCTAGCGATGCTGCCTTGTCTGTCTATCGTCAAATCTCGTAAACCAAGGTAGTTGGAGGCTTTGAGCCGTGTTGTAGTCGGGGCAAGCTGGCGTGGTCGCCGTTACCGCTAAGTATGTAGAGGGGACGCCATCATCGACTCTGACACGACAGCATTCGTGCAGACGATCAAAGTCGAGGCATCCGCCACAGCGCTTGTCTGGCATGGGTTTTCTCCATATTTTTAGTCAACGGAATCGGTGGGGTTTCTCCCCTTTCGGTGGTTACAAGTTATAGGCCATCAATAGCAGATCGACCGATACGGCCCACAGCGCAAAGCTTGTGGCCAAAACAACCATGAGTGGATAATTCATCTTGAACCCCTTTCCAAAAGCTTATCTGTGTCTTCGTTCTGCTTTATGTCGCAATCTTGACCTGAAGCTGGGGATTGGCAAATACTGATGCCTTGTTACGCGATCAGCCAGTTAGACCCCATTTGCTCCCAAAGCTATTCATGTTTGAAGTCTTGGATCTTGGCCTTGGGCTTTGCCTACGCCCGTGACCGATGCCCTAGAGGACGTGCGCTATCAGGTCTATGATTAATTTATAGCACTAAAAGCTATTTATATAGCATTGAATGCTATATAATCAGAAGCATATACGATAGGTGATACTCTATGAGCATTGTTTTAAGCGCATTTTCAGTGGGAACGATTCGGTGGAAGCTCAGAGAGGTCATGGCGGCTCGCAAAATCTCTAACGAAGATCTGGCTCGAACTCTTGGTAAACATCCCACAACGATTTCAAGGCTCAAAGGAAAAGATTTTCTCCCAGCCATTGGCGAGGACGAGATTGAAGCAATTCGGGTTGCAATCAACACCCTAAGTGAAAAGTCCTATGGTGTTTGCAAACTGGCCGACTTACTGCTAATCGAAGATTAGTGCTTGTCAATTAAAAATCAAATTCAAATCGAAATTGCCACTTTTTATCCAAAATACCTCCCATTGCCCCATTTACAAGAATTTAATAGCATAAGGCTCTTCTTTTATCCATTTTCTAATCATTCAGGTTCTTCAGTCATGGAAAAACTTGAGATATCTCTCATCAGATTAGATGGAGGTACTCAGCCTCGCGCTGACCATAGCCAAGATCTAGTTGACGAATATGCTGATGCAATGAAAGCTGGGGCGACCTTTCCCCCCATCACTGTTTTCTCCGATGGAGCTGATTTTTGGTTGGCTGACGGCTTTCACAGAATTCAGGCAGCTAGTAATCTTGGCTTCTCTGTAATTTCAGTCGAGATTATCCACGGTAGCCTTCGTGATGCAGTACTCTACTCCACAGGTGTAAACGCTACTCATGGACTCAGACGATCTAACGATGACAAAAGAAAAGCTGTCCTCACCTTACTCCTAGACCCTGAGTGGAGCCAATGGAGCGATAGAGAAATTTCAAGGAAATGTGGGGTCAGCAATCGATTTGTTAGCAATCTCAGGAAAGAAGTGACTGTGAACGGTTCACAGTCACTTCTTAGAAAAGGAGGCGATGGACGCACAATCAACACCTCCAACATCGGCAAAGGTCTTAAGTCCAACGAAAACACCTCCAAAGATGAAGAAGCATCCGACGACTTCGACGCACCTAGCGGGCAATCCCTAAACATGCTGTATGGCGGTGAAGATAACCTATTTCCCATTATCGACATTACTGCCGAAACCATCGCAGATGAATCCAAATCTCCCAACTACCCAAACACAGAAACCGCACAACCTAAACAACATCAGATCTCGCACACTTTTGAGATTGGCGATCGCGTCCGTATCATCCGCCGACAAAATGGACAGGAAAAATGGTCTGGCTACATTGGCAACGTCTGGGAGATCACGGTAGACGGCTGGCTCAGAGTGG
>JBAVRC010000626.1:0-2898 GCA_049694615.1 Thermosynechococcaceae cyanobacterium
CCGCTGCATAGGCTAGAGGCGTCTGGGCCGTTGCGGTACCGTCATCGACATTAACGGAAAAGTTTTGGCGCAGACTATTGATGCGGAGTCGGTCTAGCTGGGGATTGAAATCCAGACCGGACTGAAATCCGCCGCTAAAGTTAGTTGAGAGTGTTTTGACCAGTTTCGCTGTGCCCAGAGCTGGGTTGATGATGTAAATTTTGTTGGTGTCGGTGACGCCGTAAAGTTTTCCATTGGCAGGACGATAGTCAAGCCCAATCAAATTGCCACTAATATTAGAAATTTTGGTTTTCTTTCCAGTTCCGCGAAGGCCAAATTGAACAATGTTATTGTTGGGAGATAATCCGATGAAACTAACTTTGGGCAATACAGTTGCGGCCTGAGATACAGCATTTCTACCTGGGCCAAGATTGAGCGTAAAGCCAGTCCAAGAAACGACTGCGGCAACCGTAGCGATCAGTAATCTTTGGGCTGAGGATTTAGATGAAACTTTCATGTTCGAGGCTCCTGTAAACTATGGTTTTATGCCTATGAGTGTGCAAGTTGATTTTTGAGTTGTTATCTCTCTTGCAAACTCGGCAACTATAGCTTCTCGAATCGAATGGTTCGCTTTCCAGATCAATAACTGCTCATTTCTTGCTCACTTTTCCGTAACTGCTCACTTCTTGCTCACTTTTCCGTTGCGGCGATATTGCAATCCCTTGATGTCCCTTACCAGGAACCACTTTGGCTATTGAAGCCATCAATAGGAAGATGCCTCTGAACCGACCGTTCCTGAAATAGAACTGAGAAAACCATAACCGTCCTTGGGTTAGTCCAAACTAAAGTAAATGCATAGGCAAACAAAACCAAAGGGTCGAGTGCATTGCACTCGACCCTTTGGTTTATTCAGAACAAGAATTAAACCCTCATGCGCTCAATAATGCTTGGGCTTGAGCCAACACATTCTCAACGCTGAAGCCGAACTTCTCCAGACAAACGCCGCCCGGAGCCGAAGCACCAAAGCGATCGATGCTCACCGAAGCCCCTTCGCTTCCGGTATACTTGGCCCAACCAAAACTGGTGGCCGCTTCCACCGACAACCGCTTGGTAACAGCCTTCGGCAACACAGACTCGCGGTAAGCCGCATCTTGGGCTTCAAACAATTCCCAAGAGGGCATGGATACTACCCGTACTTTACGACCCTCAGCCGTTAGCTTTTCCGCCGCCGTCACACAGAGACTCACTTCCGAACCCGTACCGATCAAGATTAAATCGGGGGTGCCGTCGCAATCGACAATGGCATAAGCGCCCTTGGCCACACCCTCCACCGAAGTTCCAGCCAGGTTGGGTACATTCTGGCGGGAGAAGGCCAACAGGCTGGGGGCATGTTCCTTAGACTTGGCGATCGCCACCTTATAGGCTCCAGAGCACTCGTTGCCATCGGCAGGCCGAATCACAGTCAGGTTGGGAATGGCCCGCAGCGAGGCCAGGGTTTCAATGGGCTGGTGGGTAGGACCATCTTCCCCTTGACCGATGGAGTCGTGGGTCATCACCCAAATCGATCCCGCTTGGGACAGGGCCGAAAGGCGAATTGCGGCGCGCATGTAATCCGTAAAGATCAAGAAGGTTGCCCCGTAGGGAATTAGCCCGGAACCATGCAGGGCCATGCCGTTACAGATGGCACCCATGCCATGCTCGCGCACCCCAAAGTGAACGTTGCGCCCGCCAAAATTACCCTTTTGGAACTCCCCTTCGCCCTTCAACTCCGTCAAATTGGAGTGGGTGAGGTCAGCCGACCCGCCAATGAGTTCTGGCAAAACCGCTGCCAATTTATTGAGGCAGGTTTCCGAATGTTTACGGGTGGGCAATGCCTTGTCTTCAGCGGTATAGGTGGGCAGCACGCTGTCCCAGCCAGCGGGGAGTTGACCGCCAATTAACCGCTCAAATGCAGCCGCTTCTTGGGGATATTTGGTTTTGTATTGCGCCCAGACCGATTGCCATTCCGCTTCGTAGCTCGCGCCGCGCTCAATGGCTTTGCGCATGTGGCTGACCGCATCGGCAGGCAAGTCAAATGGCTCGTAGCCCCAGCCTAGATTTTCGCGGGTGAGCTTCACTTCGTCGCCACCCAAGGCCGCGCCATGAACCCCAGCCGTGTCGGCTTTATTGGGCGAACCGTAGCCGATGGTGGTGGTGACCTTGATCATGGTCGGCTTGTCGGTCACGGCTTTGGCTGCGGCAATCGCAGCGGCGATCGCATCCAAGTCCGTGTTGCCATTCTCCACATGCAGCACATGCCAACCGTAGGCTTCAAAGCGTTTGGACACATCTTCGGTAAAGGCCACGTCAGTCGAACCGTCGATGGAAATATGGTTGTCGTCGTAGAGGGCAATGAGCTTGCCCAAGCCCCAGTGTCCGGCAATGGAGCAGGCTTCCCCAGAAACCCCTTCCATATTGCAACCATCGCCCAGGATGACATAGGTGTAGTGATCCACCAAGGTGCAATCGGGCTTGTTGAACTTAGCCGCCAAATGGGCTTCCGCTAACGCCAGACCGACACCATTGGCAATCCCTTGCCCGAGGGGACCTGTGGTGACTTCAATACCAGCAGTTTCAAAGTTTTCCGGGTGACCGGGCGTGCTCGACTCCCACTGCCGGAAATTCTTAATATCGTCGATGGTGACGCTGTCGTATCCGGTGAGGTGCAAGAGGGCGTACTGCAACATGCAGCCGTGGCCCGCCGACAACACAAAGCGATCGCGGTTAAACCACTTGGGGTTCTTCGGATTGAACCGCATGAACTGGTCCCACAGGACAAACCCCATGGGAGCAGCGCCCATGGGCAGTCCAGGGTGACCGGATTTTGCCTTTTCAACTGCATCGATCGCCAGGAAGCGAATGGAATTAATACAAAGTTCT
>JBAVRC010000627.1:0-1700 GCA_049694615.1 Thermosynechococcaceae cyanobacterium
ATATCGAAATTGGCTAGCCTGCTGCCAGTCAAAAACTTCGCTCACTTGGGTGGACAAATCATGGCCGTGGTGACATAACACTTCCAGAATCAGCCCATTCAAAAATGCTCTGGCAATAATGCCGGGATGGTTCAACATCGTTCGTCGTTGAATGTCCCAGCTTTCCTGCCAGCTTAAATCAGCCAGCAAGTAGGCTTCAGACACTTCAATGGCACGGCTGAGATGATCGGTGTGGGGCAGAAAGATGTTGTACTGGGGCGGCTGCGTTGCTTTGGCTAAGGCTTTCAGGGAAAATAATCCACTCAATTCGGTGAGCACGTCTTGAAATCGATCGCAGTAGGTTGTCCAGGTGGGGAGGTTGAGATCGGTGGCGATCTCCCGACAGTGATCCAGTTGCGCCAAGCAGAACTCACCCACTCGTCGCACTGCTCCGGTCAACACCATGGCTCCGAGCAGTTTTTCGGGTTGAATCGGTTGGTCTAGGGGAATATTCCCCGCTGCAAGGGTACACAGAATGGGGTAGGTATAGCGCCCCTGGCGGATATCGCGGTAAATACTCAACAGATCTCGACGCAGTTGGTGAATCTCATTGAGTCCATCCAACAAGCGTTCCAGTTGAGGGAATGGGTCGGTCTGCTGGGTGGCGATCGCCACAGCAATTGCTCCAATTTTGCTGAACGCCAATTGAGCCGTATTTTGCTTTAAGGCCGCCTCATCATAGGGGGTTGGCGTTTTGGTCCGGGTTTGAACCGCAGCAATGGCCGCCTGGGATTCAGCCCAATAGGTCTGGTAATGCGCCCAAAAGCCAGACTCCTGTGGGAAAATCTCGCCAAAGTGAATTTTGGCCTGATGGTGTAGAGTCTCTGCGAATGGTTTGTACGTGGGGTCAAAGATACTATTGATATTCGCAATATTTTCCTGAGTATAGGATGCCGCAAACAGGTAAAACATCCCTAGAAAAATCTGCTTTTCTAGATGCGATCGCACTTCGCCGGGGTCAACTTGCCAATCCTCTAGCAGCCAACCATGAAAGGAGAGAATAGGATAATCTACCACCCGGCTAAACGTATTCTGTAACAGTCCAGTGGATCCATACTGAACTGTCAGGTTACATCTCACCAGGTGTCCCTGCTGAAATAATTGGAGGGGCAGATTCGCGAAAAAGAGATCGACTTCTAGCCAGTATTGTTGGCGCAAGTCTAAAGGATTGGGGAGTAGATCCATGGGGAACCTACGCTTAAAGAATTGGACAATGGAATAATTCCGGCGATTGAAATCGCGGCTACAAGAACAAAACCCGCCTACGCGGGTTGAACTCCACTCCTCGTCCGCGCAGGCGGACATCGTCCTTGTAGGCGCGGTTTCAACCGCCAGCAAAAATCTGGATGTGATTTAATCTACGATCCTAAGCAGCTTTGTCATCGCCAAAAGCAGCAGCTAGGCTTTTGACCCCTTCGAGGTCGATCCCTTGCAGCGCCTCTAGAATCTCAGCGGAGGGTTCAACACCCGCTTCCCGTAAGGTAGCTTCGGGTGATTCAACCAGAGACTTGGCAAAGTTCTCATCCGACAAGGCGCGACCAACTAGGGTTTGAAAATCAGACATAAGTAGGTGCGGGTTGAAAAGCCGAACTATCCTAAATGGGATGAAATGCCTGACCTATATGGGTTTGGGTCAACTGTGCCCTCCTTGTGAAAGTTCG
>JBAVRC010000628.1:0-1562 GCA_049694615.1 Thermosynechococcaceae cyanobacterium
GGTCTAGCATTTGTTTCAAAAGCTGAACGACCGTTTGGGATTGTGTGAGCGGCTGTATCTGGAGTCATCCCCCTGCGATCGTATGTCTTGGCTGTGGAGGGCGATAGCTACGCACCAGGAGTCCGCATTTCAGCGAGGTGGTTTTTGTGGGGGGCGATCATCTCGATTCTTCCTCGATAAGACTAGATACAGTAAAGTAGTGAACATATATAGCCTTGTGTTTATCCCATGATTGACAAAAGCAAAATCTTACAATGGAGCCAGCACATTGCTCAGGCATTTCAACCAGAGCAAATTGTTCTGTTTGGCTCTTATGCCTACGGTAAACCCACAGATTCCTCAGACGTAGACCTACTAGTCATCATGCCCTTCAAAGGACAACCCTTCCGTCAAGCAATAGAAATTCTGACTCAAACCAATCCAGATTTCGCCGTAGATCTGTTGGTTCGTACCCCAACGCAAATTCAGCAGCGCCTAGACTGGAACGACTTTTTTATCCGTGAAATCCTAGACAAAGGAACCGTATTGTATGCAGCCCCTCACACAAGAGTGGCTTAATAAAGCCGAAGGGGACTTTGCCACAGCCCAGCGAGAACTACGTGCACGCAAAACACCCAACTACGACGCAGCCTGTTTTCATGCTCAGCAATGCGTTGAGAAGTATCTCAAAGCTCGGTTGCAAGAAGCCGTTATTCCTTTCGGGAAAACACATAACCTCGTCGTCCTACTCGACTTGCTGCTGCCCCTTGAGCCAGCCTGGAAGCTTTTGCGCCCAGAGGTACAGATATTGAGCTTATTCGCCGTGGAAATTCGATATCCAGGCACATCTGCCGATAAGGTGACTGCTCGTGAGATGGTCAAGATCTGCCGTAAACTTCGCGCATTAGTTCGTACCAGTCTAGGTTTGATGCCATAGAATTCACGGCCATCATCAATATAAACATTGTAAATTCACCTTGGTCTAGCGTTTGTTTCAAAAGCTGAACGACCTTCTGGGATTGCGTGGGCGGCTGTATCTGGAGTCATCCCTTTGCGATCGTATGTCTTGGTTGTGGAGGGCGATCATTGGATTGAGTCACAGGGAGATTCAACCCAACCCAGATCTAGGGGATTAATGGCGATCGCTTTCTTCGTTCAAATTAACTCCACCGCTCATTTCAGAGGGAGAGGGATATTCCATGACTTTGGTCAGGTTGAGTAATTACAAGGGTTACTTCCCGATCCAGCTTTTTCAGAAAACTCAGTAGCTTACCCTCGCTGAAGCGACTGAAATGACCATTCATCAGATGAGAAATTTCAGACTGCCCAATATCCAACAGCTTGCCAATCTCACGTTGTTTCAGTTTTCGTGATTTGAGGATTCTCAGCACCTCAATCCCGATGGAAGCACGGGCGTATAGTTCATCAGCGTTCTCTAAACCGATATCGGCAAAGATATTACCCGATCCTTCATAGCATTCAATCGCTTCTATCGCTTCATTACTCATTGTTCGCTGACTGACGGACACATCTATTCCAACTCCTTACAGCAAAGGGATTCAGGCAGAGGAGGAGACCGTTCT
>JBAVRC010000629.1:0-4389 GCA_049694615.1 Thermosynechococcaceae cyanobacterium
ATATCACCCATGATCAACTGGACCCAAGCTAAAGCCTCCGAACACCAGATTCGGGTTACAGAGGCGCAAACTTGGGACTTGCTGTCGCAAATCCTGCCCCAACTGCGATCGCTCCATCACCATGGTCAGATTTATGGAGACATTCGACCTGCAACAGTTCAGCAACCGTCTGCACAACGATTTTCGTTAGTTGATCTCCAGTCGAACGGAACCGATGCAACTCCGGCCCTACTGAGCCCGGACTATGCAGCCCCCGAACAGTTGCAAGACCGCCCAAGTCCTGCCAGCGATCTCTATAGCCTGGGTTTGGTTTGTATTCATGGACTGACCGGACTTTCCCCCTTTGACTGGCTAAGTTGTGCTGATCCCACCGCAGCCTGGACGGCCTATTTGCCAGAACCCTTGTCTCCTGCCCTGCATCGGATTTTGACCCGACTCACCGCTCCTGCACTGGGCGATCGCTATCCCTCTGCCGATGCGGTGATCCAAGATCTGGTACAAGCCGGGGCAACCCTTCCCGTTGCCAATGCCGAATCGCAAATGGTCCCAGCCTCCAAGCCCTGGCACTGCAACCAAATTGTGAGCGGGGCAACCGCCGCCGTAAATGCAGTGGCCATCCATCCCAAACGCGCATGGGCCTTCAGCGGCACAGAGGACGGACAGATCCAGATTTGGGCCTTGCCTGCTGGGCGCTTACATCGGGCGATCTCCGCCCATCGCCAAAGCATTACCGCCTTGAGCCTGAGTCCATCTGGGCAGGTCCTGGCCGTTGGGAGTGATGACAAAACCCTAAGCCTTTGGCAAGTGCAGATCAACCCGTCCCACCTGACCCTCCAGCCCTTGGGAACTCTGATAGGGCATCGCCAATGCGTCAAAACCGTGGCCTTTCACCCTGACGGCACCACCCTCATCAGTGGCGGATGGGATAAAACCCTGCAACAGTGGCGACTGGCAACCCAGAAGCCCATTCAAATCTATCGGGATCATCGGTTGTCAGTGAGTACTGTGGCCATTCAACCCCAAGGCCACTGGATGGCCAGCGGCGGACTCGAAAGCGATATCCGCCTGTGGATGCTAGGAACCGACGCCCCACCCCTACGCTTAACGGGACATCATCAAGCCATCACCTGCCTTGCCTTTCATCCCCAAGGCAATGTGCTAGCATCCGGCAGCAATGATGGGACCCTTTGCCTGTGGACCTTAGACCCAGACACCGAATGGCCGCAGCTCAAACAAGTGCAGACCCTATCCGCCCACGGCTGGACCGTCAGCAGCCTAGTTTTTTCCCCGCAGGGCGATCGCCTCTTCAGCAGCAGTTGGGACCACACCATCAAAGCCTGGGACCGTGCTACGGGCGAGGAGCTATTTACGTTACAGGGGCATACCGACTCCGTTTATACCCTGGCCATGGATCCATCTGGTCAATGGTTGGTTAGCGGGAGCCGCGATCGCACCCTTCGGATTTGGCAACCCTAACCCGACATTGGATTGGCGGATTCGGGCATTCTAGAGATGACGTGCTGAACAGCCATTTTGAGACTAGAATGGGAGTCTGTTTTACCCCAGGATTTGGGCCAATTGCCCGATGTTTAAGTAACCACCTAAGATCTGTCTGTCGTTGTAAAACAGATGTGCTCGTTTTAGTATGACTTTTTGATTAATAGACCGTTTTAGATCAAAAAAGGCAGGGGCAAAATGTCTTCAAAAGATAACTTTCTCTTTCCCCGCAGCTCATATCGGGGATCCGTTAAACCGGAAAACCTGGTTTTTAACGCGAATTTGCAAGAATTTGCCCAGCGTGTGAGTTATATCACGAGCCTTGAAACCAACGGAAAGATGACGCCGGAAGAATCTTACCGCGAAATTAAAATGCTCTGGAAAAACCTAAAGCAGTCGAAACGAGCACTCCAAATTGGCGAAAACCCCTTTGGGCCGGAGAGTAGTAACGCCTAACCCTTCGGGGCATCGCCCTCGATTGAGCCATTTTGATCAGCCCTATTTGCCCTGATAATTTTCTTCAATCCACTGCCGTACCTCCGCTTCGGAGTCCGAATACACGCAATTACCTGTGTTTGGGTCAAAGGCATACCACCAGTGATCGGCTCCGGCACTATATTCATGGACTTGCAGCGTCGCACTGCCGAACAACAGGGTTTGCAGCCCCGTTTCGAGCGCCTGTACACCCGCTTGCAGCGATCGCATCCAGTTGCGCGGCGTCAATTCCGCTTCAATTTGCCGTTTCTCCTGTTCCAACAACGCCACTAAATGGGCATTGTGGGCTGCTTTGGCCGCTGTTAAGCGATAGGCCAAGGAGTCCAGCATATTGGATAGGTGTGTAGCGTGGATTTGGGTTGAATCGGCCTGGAGGGAATGGGCCATGATCGTCTGCTCCTCAATTGCGAGAATGGATAGATAGCTCTCTCTCTATTATGGAGATATTTTGTAGCTATAAATACAGATTTTATTCTTTTTTAATGTATTTAAAGAAATCTGTCCGACAATGTGGCGCACATTAAGACGGTGAAGCAAGGGGTTGATAGTGGAGACAGCGATCGCAAGGCCCACTGGGGTTAACGGCACACCGCAATAGGGGGGAGCGGGTATTGAACTGGCATGTGGCATCGCCCAGCACCCAATGGCCGTCCCAGAGCGATCGCTCCACAGGCGCTTGAGATTTTTGAACGTAGAGAGCAACTTGATAGAGTCGATACTGACCCGAAGCTAGGCGGTAACGGTGTCGGCGTTCTAGCACCAGATAGGTCTGCCCCTCAAGGTCCAAGTAGGCTCCAGGTTGCGGTTCCCAATCCAGATAGAGATGGGTCAGGGTTTCGCAGGGCTGGTTCAGAATAATTTCAGTGGGGAGCACGTTCAACGCCATAACAGACCCATGACGGACAACCTCTCTACCAAACAAAAAGGTCCTGGCTGACGAAAGGCCAACCAGGAACCCTTAGCGTACGCTCTCGCCCACGGGGGCTGAAGCGTCATCGGTTACAAAGCAGCTTGGCGCTCTTTCGCTTCCTTGATCACTTCCTCGGCAACATTGGCTGGGCAAGGTGCGTAGTGCCCAAATTCCATGGAAAACTGACCGCGACCAGAGGTCATGGTGCGCAGATCGCCGATGTAACCGAACATTTCGCTCAAGGGCACATCGGCCTTAATGCGAGCACCCATAGGACCCGTTTCTTGCGATTTGATCATGCCGCGACGACGGTTGAGATCGCCAATGACATCCCCCATGTAATCGTCTGGGGTGAACACATCCACATTCATGATCGGTTCTAGGAGTTGCGGACCTGCCTTGGGAATGGTTTGACGATAGCCCGCTCTGGCGGCAATTTCAAAGGCGATCGCCGAAGAGTCCACCGGGTGGAATGCACCATCGGTGAGGGTGAATTTGAGGTCTACACAGGGAAATCCAGCTAAGACACCCTTGCCAATACTTGCTGCAAAACCCTTTTCAACGGCAGGCCAAAACTCTCTTGGTACGGTACCGCCTGTTACCTTGGATTCGAATTGGAATCCACTGGCGGGTTCGCCCGGTTCAATAATGTAGTCAATTCTGCCGAACTGACCCGAACCGCCGGACTGTTTCTTGTGGGTGTAGCTGTCTTCAATCCGCTTGGTGATAGATTCGCGGTAAGCCACTTGGGGTTTACCTACTTCTACTTCCACCCCGTGGGTGCGTCGGAGAATATCCACCTTGATATCCAAGTGCAACTCGCCCATCCCTTTAATGATGGTTTCGCCGCTCTCTTCATCAGTTACCACATGGAAGGACGGATCCTCTTGCACCATCTTGCTGATGGCCATACCCATCTTTTCATCGCCACCCTTGGTTTTGGGCTTCACGGCAATGGAAATCACCGGATCGGGGAAGACCATCGGTTCGAGGGTAGCTGGATTCTTGGGATCGCACAGGGTATGTCCGGTTTGGACATTCTTCATGCCCACAATCGCCACAATATCCCCGGCTTGAGCCGACTCAATTTCTTCACGGGAGTTGGCGTGCATTTCCACCAAGCGACTGACGCGCTCGGATTTGCCCGTGGCCGTATTGAGGATGGTATCGCCCTTGGATAAGGTGCCCGAATATAAGCGTGTAAATGTGAGCGCCCCAAAGCGATCGTCCATAATCTTAAACGCCAGGGCCCGCAACGGCTTGGCGGGATCAACAATGGCGAACTGCCCGGTCGCATGGCCTTCTAGATCCACTTCGGGCTGGGGATTCACTTCCATCGGGTTGGGCAGGTAATCCACCACCGCATCCAACACCAACTGCACGCCTTTATTTTTGAAGGAAGAACCGCAATAGGTGGGGAAAAAGGCCAATTCGCGGGTCCCTTTACGGATACAGTACTTAATCTCATCAATGGAGACCTCTTCCCC
>JBAVRC010000630.1:0-4047 GCA_049694615.1 Thermosynechococcaceae cyanobacterium
GACCTGACGACTTTATTGATTCAGCCCTTGCTTTTAATTGATCTAGGCTTCTCTTCTCGATCTGACGCACTCGTTCTCTTGTCAAGTTCAATTCCTTTCCCAGATAATCTAGGGTCTTTGAAACGCCATCAATCAGCCCATATCGCTCCAATATCACCTGCTGCTGGCGATCGCTTAATCCCTCCATCAGTTCTGCCGCGATCGCACGGCTTTGCTCCTGCTCTACATAGGTCAATAGATCCCCTTCTGCGGGTATCAAGTCTCCCAGACAGGTCGTTTCGTCCTTGCCTATCGGTTGGTTTAGCGAGATAGGCGGTATGAAGTAACTCAATAGCTGTTTGAAGTTTGTAGGGGTGATGCCTACGGCAACCGATATTTCCTCAGACGTGGGGACGCGACCTAACTCCTGACTCAGTAGGCTGCTTGCTTTTCGGATTTTCGCCATCCGTTCTCGCAGGTAATTCGGTATTCTCACCACTCTGCTTTTGTCCGCGATCGCCCTGGTATGCAGTGACAATTACATAGGCCGCAATGACAATTACGTTGTCCGCCTCAAATAGGTAGGCATACCCAGGATAAAAATTTGATCACGCAATCAAAAGCTGGTCATTGTCAGGGTCACCAAGGAAAGACACTAGGAGAGTAAATCTCATCACCAGAGAGACTCCTAGTGCCTGCTGCAATTTACCCCAAACAAGTTGAACTGTATATGGAAGCGAAACAAAAGGGACTGACGCAGGAGAGCGCGTCAGCCAAAGCCGGGATATCAAGTCGCACAGCCCGTCGAATCGAAAGTGGAACTCATCGACCCGAACGAGGGCGTCCTAGAGACTGGAAAACCCGTAAAGATCCGCTGGATGGATTATGGGAAACCGAGCTGCAACCGATGCTTGAGAAAGAACCGCGCCTGGAAGCGCTGACATTGTTTGAGGCGCTTCAAGAACGTCACCCCAATTGCTACGACGACAAACTCAGAACCGTGCAACGTCGAGTTTCCCAATGGAAAGCGGCCCAAGGCAAACCGAAAGAAGTGATGTTCAAAATTCATCATGAACCGGGAGCAATGGGAATCTCGGACTTTACCCACCTGAAGGGAATCACCGTAACGATTGGCGGCAAGGCATTTCATCACATCCTGTATCACTATCGTCTGGCCTTTAGTGGGTGGCAATATGTGCAGGTGATCCAGGGTGGGGAAAGCTTCATCGGATTGTCCCAAGGGGTGCAAAATGCCCTACACGCCAGTGGGGGCGCACCCAAGACCCATCGCACCGATAGTTTAAGTGCGGCCTATCGCAACACAGGCGGTCGCAATCCCAAACTGACCCAAATGTATGCCACCGTGTGCGACCACTACCGGATGCAACCGACCCGCAACAATACCGGAGTAGCCCATGAGAATGGAGCGATTGAGTCTCCCCATGGGTATTTCAAACGCAGATTATGCCAAGCCTTATATCGGCGCGGCAGCTTTGACTTTGACACCGTAGCTCAGTATCAGGTTTTTATTGAACAAGTCACAGCCAAGCTGAATGGCAAATGCCGGAAAAAGTTTGAAACCGAGCGGCCTCATTTACAAGCCTTACCCCGATATCGCACCCCGGACTATGAAATTCGGAGCGCCGCCGTCAGTGCCCACAGCACCATTACGGTGCGCTGTATTGTTTACACCGTACCATCGCGGTTGATGGGTCAGCGATTAACCCTGCACCTGTATCATGACCGAATCGTCGGATTCCTGGGCACAACCGAGGTCCTTGAATTAACGCGCCTCCATATCCACAGCAGCCAGAAGACCCGACGCGCCCGCAGCATTAACTATCGGCATGTGGCAGAAAGCTTACGGCGCAAACCCCGCGCCTTCCTTTACTGCCAATGGCAAGACGACTTACTACCCAATAACCAGTGGCGCTCGGTATGGGAAACCCTCAAAACCCAGTTTGACCCTGACCGGGCCGCCCGATTGATCACAGAAGCGCTCTATATCGCAGCGACCCAGGACAAAGAAGCCCAAGTGGCCGATTACTTACAAACCCAATTGGCGCAGGCCACCCTGACGTTGACCGAATTACAACGTTCTTTTGAATCAACCGTCCCTTCTGACCATTTTCCCCGCGTCACCTCAGTGCAACACGATTTAGCCAGCTATGACCAACTTCTCTCCTGCACCTGTGGACAATCCCTACCAACTCCTGATCACGACCCTCGAACAGCTCAAACTCAAACACTTCCTCAACCAAAGGCAGACCCTGGAACATCAAGCCACCCAGGAGAATTGGTCTTATGCCCAGTTTCTATTGGCTTTGGCCCAGGGCGAAGCCTCTCGCCGAGAACAGAATCGGACCGCCCGCGCCCTGTCCGAAGCGCAGTTGCCCTACGGAAAATCCTGGACGAATTTTGAGTTTGCTCATCTACCGGGTCTCAACACTGCCGCCATCATGGAGTTTGCGCAAACAACCCATTGGTTGGACAATGCCTCCAATATTTTGGTTTTCGGGCCTAGTGGAACGGGGAAAACCCACCTCTGCGCCGCTTTAGGGCGATCCATCGTCGAGTTGGGCAAACGGGTTAAGTTTGTCTCTGCTACGGCCTTGGTTCAACAATTGCAGTTGGCCAAACTCCAACTTGAACTTCAGTCCTTATTAACCAAACTTGACCGCTATGATCTCCTCATCATCGACGATCTGGGCTACGTCAAAAAATCTGAGGTTGAAACCTCGGTCCTGTTTGAGTTGATTGCCCATCGCTATGAACGCAAAAGTCTGATGCTGACCGCCAATCAACCCTTTAGTCAGTGGGATCATATCTTTGCCGACTCCATGATGACCGTTGCGGCCATTGATCGCTTGATCCATCATGCGACCATCTTTGAGTTGCAGGCTGAGAGTTTTCGCAAACAAGCAGCGGCCAAACGAACCACTGACAAGCAAAACACCCTTTCTCAATAGATGTCAGGGGCTTTCCTCTGAAAACAAAACAACCTGTTTCCTTGTCCAAGCTGAATAGGGCTGCGGGAAAACCCGCAGCCCTATTCAGCTTGGCTAAATTCTGATAATTGTCGTTGAGTCTCTGGCGCGATCACCCCTCGGTATCTTTGACGCTGGCGATCTCAATCTGAGACAACAAGACCTTTCACGATTCACCGAAACATCACTCGGTATTCATCCCAACGTTTTGGCCAATGTAATTGACATTTGACACCCTGGTCATACTTTGACGGATCCACCAGGTCGCGTAGGTAGAAAACTTGAATCCCTTTTCCGGGTCGAATAGTTCAACGGCTCGGTTCAGGCCAAGAGACCCTTCTTGTATCAGATCGAGCAGTTCAATTCCTCGATGCTGGTACTTCTTGGCGATTGACACCACTAGGCGTAGGTTTGATTCGATCATCTTTTTCTTGGCTCTCTGACCCAGGTGCGGGATTCTCTCTAAATCACCGGGCTTTATTCCCGATGCGATCGCCCAGGTTTCGCGATCATCTGGTGGAACCTCCTCTAGGGCAATGAGTTGTTGAACCTGCCGTGCATACTGGATTTCTTGCTCATGGGTCAGCAGCGGTATTCGGCCCATTTCCAGTAGGTAGGTCCGAACGGTATCTGTCTCCACTTGCCGTTTTGTGCGATTTCTCGACTTTCTCATTGTTTTTTCTCCAATGCTTTGCTTTTGCGTGAGTTTCTATCGCCCTTGCATTTCCTGGGCGTATCTAGCGATGCTGCCTTGTCTGTCTATCATCAAATCTCGCAAACCACGGTAGTTGAAGGCTTTGAGCCGTGTTGTAGTCGAGGCAAGCTGGCGTGTTCGCCGTTACCGCTAGGTATGCAGAGGGGACGCCATCATCGACTCTGACACGACAGCATTCGTGCTGGGGATCAAAGTCGAGGCATCCGCCACAGCGCTTGGCTGGCATGGGTTTTCTCCAAATTTTTAGATAACAGGATGAATGCGGGTTTTCCCCTTGCGGCAGTTACATGTTCCAGGCCATCAATAGTAGATCGACCGATACGGCCCACAGCGCAAAGCTTGTGGCCAAAACAACCATGAGTGGAT
>JBAVRC010000631.1:0-3970 GCA_049694615.1 Thermosynechococcaceae cyanobacterium
GCACGGGGATCGCGCTCCCCCGATCATTCATTGTTTTTGAGCATGGCGCTCCTCGCCATTTTTATCTCGATGTCGGGTAAACCAGTCCTGGAGTTGTTGACGACAGGCCATCTCTTGAATGCCGCCCAATACGGTTAAGCGGTGAAACGACGCCGCACTATCTGGTACATTCAACACGGTCCGAATGGCCCCGGTTTTAGGATCGTCGGCCCCATAGACTAGACATCCTAAGCGCGCTTGGACAATCGCTCCGGCACACATAGGGCAAGGTTCTAGGGTGACATAGAGGGTGCAATCTTGGAGTTGCCAACGACGCAGCTTGCGGGCAGCCAACTGCAGCGCAAGCACTTCAGCATGGGCGGTCGGATCTTGGCGTCGCTCCCGACCATTCCCTGCCTGGGCTACACATTGTCCTTGGGCATCAACGACCACAGCCCCTACGGGCACGTCCCCAGCGTCTCCTGCAGTTGCTGCCAGGGCGATCGCCTGTTGCATCCAGAACACCTGTTGGCTATAGTCGGCCAATCCCTGCGGGTTGGACATCGCCTCAATTTAGACGGGAAGCATTGTTTTCCAGGACCCAAAGGGCATAGACTTTCGGGGTTTGGGTGATAACGGCTTCATTGCCTTTGTCGTATAGCTTCCCCAAGAGATCGAGGGCTTTCTCGCGATCGCGCACCGTTTTGAAGAAACTATATAAGTTTTGATTGACCTCAATGGCCGCCACCCGTTCTTGGGTGTCGCGGATCAGGATATGGCAAGTTTCATAATCCCCTGCCTCCAAAAATAACTTTCGCTTGAGCATAGGACTGAGTGTAGGCATAGGACGTGCTTTGATCGAAACAACAACGGCTTAAGCCAAAACACAGACCTGCAATCGGTGTTCGGGGTAAGCCTAGGCAGATAAATTCAGTAACTTAATACTTTGTAACATAACATCTGGGTCACTGTCCTATCCCAGTCTGGGGACGCTATCGGGCCTATGGGGCTGCAATTGCGAAGAACGCCGTAATATTCAGCCAGGAGCAGGCAGCAGGTGCCTATGATGGTATTGACAATGCTGATAACACGACATGGATGGCCTCTCGTTAACGTGGTTCTGGATTGGGTTGGGGCTATTGCTCTGCCTCATGGAACTGATTTTTCCAACGGCTTTTGTCGAACTGGTCATGGGCCTGAGTGCCCTCTTGATGGGCTTTTTATCGCTCGTTATTCCTTCCTTTGGGTTGCAAGTCTTTCTGTGGCTGGCGGTATCGTTGGTGAGTCTCTATGGGATGCGTCGCTTTTTGCCCCGTCGCGTGCCCCAAATTTTACGGGACGCCCGTGCCGCCCAGACCATCACGGCGATCGCACCGGGGGGAACAGGTCGTGTGCTCTACGAAGGCAGTCCTTGGGCGGCGCGCTGTGTCGATCCGTTGCTGGCCATTGAGCCGCAAACCAAGGTGTATCTGGTAGGGCGTGAGGGGACAACGTTGCTGGTCACGGCTGCAGATCCAGACGCTTTTGAGGCATTGACTGATACGCAAGACATCTGAGGAGATTCAATCATGGGACAGTTTTTGCTGCTGCTCATCTTAAGTTTGAGCGGTGCGGGGTTAGCTTCCTCGGTTCGCATTATTAACCAGGGCAATGCAGCCTTGGTGGAACGGGTGGGCAGTTACCGCAAGCGATTGGATCCGGGGTTAAACTTTCTGGTGCCGGGATTGGACCGTATTGTGTTTCAAGACACGCTGCGCTTAAAGGTGTTGGATATTGAACCCCAGTCTTGTATCACTGCCGACAATGTCAGCATCACGGTGGATGCGGTGGTGTATTGGCAAATCATTGACATGGAACGCGCCTACTACAAGGTGCAGAGTTTGGAATCGGCCATGGTGAATTTGGTCCAAACCCAAATTCGAGCAGAAATCGGCAAGCTGGAGCTCGACCAAACCTTTACCGCGCGCAGTCAAATCAGCGATATTTTGTTAGAAGAATTGGACACAGCCACTGACCCCTGGGGCGTGAAGGTGAATCGGTTGGAAATTCGCGATATCACGCCATCGAAAGCGGTGCAAGACTCGATGGAGTTGCAGATGGCGGCGGAACGGCGCAAACGGGCAGCGGTTCTGACCTCGGAGGGCGATCGCGAGGCGGCAGTGAATACGGCGCGGGGGAATGCAGATGCCCAGGTGCTAGCTGCCGAAGCCCAAAAGAAAGCGGTGATTTTAGAAGCGGAAGCCCAACAACAATCCACCATTTTGCGGGCCGAAGCGGATCGGCAATCGCGGTTGCTGCGGGCACAGGCGATCGCGGAATCGATGGATTTGGTGGCCAATCCCTTAAAAACCGATCCGCAAGCCTATGCTGCATTGCAGTTTTTACTGGCGCAGAACTACTTGGATATGGGCACAACCATTGGCCAAAGCGACAGTAGCAAGGTTTTATTTTTAGACCCGCGCTCTGTTTTGGGAACCATTGAAGGCATGCGGGACGTGTTGGATCAAACACGACCCTCTTAATGTCAGAGGCACCCCCATGCAAGAGTTCAATCGGTTTAAGAAATTCCCCTTTATCCTGATCGCCTTGGGAGGAATTGGACTGCTCGTGGCCCTGTTGCGATCGCTGGTGGCCGTGCCGGCTGGATCAGTGGGCATTGTCGACCTCTACGGTCGGTTGTCTGGAGACACCCTGCCCCCCGGACTCCACTTCAAAAATCCCTTGGCCAAGGTGACCTTCTTTTCCACCCAAACCAAAGAGCTAAAAGAAACTGCCCAGGCTCCGTCCAAAGAAGGGTTGATGGTCACCTTGGATGTCAGTATTCTGTATCGGCTCGATCCGGCAAAGGCCAGAGAGGTCTATCAAACTATTGGCACTGAATATGACCAGGTGATTTTGGTGCCCCAGTTTCGGTCTTTGATTCGCAATTCATCGGCCCAATTCGATGCGATTGCCCTGTATACCTCCCAACGCCAAGCCCTGTCCCAGCAGTTGCGAGATGATTTGCATAAAATTCTGGCCCCAAAAGGAATCTTGGTCGAGGATACGCCCTTACGCAATGTGGTGTTACCGGAGAATGTGCAGAATTCGGTCCAAGCCAAAATTCAAGCGGAACAAGACAGCGAACGCATGAAGTTTGTGTTGCAAAAAGAACGCCAAGAGTCGGATCGCAAACGGATTGAAGCCCAGGGCACCGCAGATGCCCAGCGCATTATTGCCCAGGGGTTAAGCGATCGCATTTTACAGTTCCGCCAAATTGAAGCCACTGAAAAGCTAGCTCAGTCTCAAAATGCCAAGATTGTGATTGTCGGAGCTGATCAAAAATCGCCCCCATTGATTTTGCAACCTTAGCCGACAGGGAGGTTCCCCATGCGGCCCGAAACCTTCAATAACGCCTCGGACTTCAATTCGGCGATCATCCGTAACCCGCTCACCGTGCCCCCCAATACGCCCGTAATGGTTGCCATTGCGCTGATGAGCGGCATTTTATGTGACGGTTCATCCGCAAGCGAAGCTTGTGCGAGTTGTGTGTTGGTGGTTGATGGCGATCGCCTTCTGGGCATTTTCACCGAGCGGGATGTGGTCCGTCTCATTGCCCAAGGACCGATCTTAGAAACACAGTCGATTGAACAGGTAATGACCTATCCAGTCATCACCCTACAGGAATCAATCTGCACCGATCCTGTATGGGTCACCCGTCTGCTCCAGCAGCAAAACATACGCCATGTCCCCGTCCTTGACGATCAAAACCGCTTGGCTGGGTTATTAACCTACGAGACCTTGTGGCAGAACAAACCGTTTGATGCAGAAGCCCAGCCAGAACGCAAACGGGCTGAGGAAACCATCCAGCAAACCGCTATCCAACTCGCCGCAACCAATAAAGAATTGGAATCGTTTGCCTATTCAGTGTCTCATGATTTGCGCGCACCCCTACGGCACATGAGTGGTTTTGTCAGTGCCTTGAAACGACAGCTTGCCCAGTATCCAATCC
>JBAVRC010000632.1:0-2586 GCA_049694615.1 Thermosynechococcaceae cyanobacterium
AAAAATGGGCGAAGGTAGTTTTGCCGAAACCTTTTTGGCGGAAGACGAGCATCTACCCGATGCCTTTCGCTGCGTGATTAAGAAACTCAAAACCGGTGTCGAGGAAGAGAGCAAGCTGCAAATTGCAAAGCGCCTTTTTGATGCAGAAGCCCGCATTTTACATCAATTGGGATCCCACCCACAAATTCCGCAACTCCTGGCCCACTTCGCCGAAGACGATCAGTTCTACTTGGTCGAAGAGTATGTTCCGGGGACCAGCCTGTATCAAGAACTCGCGATGGGACAGCAATGGAGTGAAGGGTATGTCCTCAACTTGCTGCGAGACATGTTGACGGTTCTGAAGTTTGTGCATCAGAAACAAGTCATCCACCGCGATATTAAACCCTCCAACATTATTCGCCGCGAACCCGACGGTCGCATTGTTTTAATTGATTTCGGGGCGGTGAAACAGGTCACCAACCAGGTCTTAGACGATACCAGCATGGCCCCTCACACGGTCATTGTGGGCACTCCCGGCTATATGCCAGGGGAGCAACTGCGGGGCAGTCCGCGTACCAGCAGCGATGTATATGCGGTGGGGATGATTGCGATTTATGCCCTGACCGGACTGAATCCAGCCCTAGGGCAATTGCCAGAAGATGAACAGACCGCTGAGATTCTGTGGCATGACCGTGCCGCGATTAGCCCGGAATTGTCCAAAATCCTGGACAAGATGGTCGCCTACGATTTCCGCCAAAGATATCCATCGGCAGCAGAAGCCCTGGATGCCATTCAAGCGCTGACCTTACATCGGCAAGAAGATGCGCCGACGATCTTGAAGGAAGCAACCACAACCGACCCTCCGAGTTTACCAATTAGCAATGGGGTCGGTATTACCATCAATACACCCGTGACAGGGGAAACGAACAGCACCGCTAGACAGATGGATACGGCTGCTAGCTTCGGCGACAATTTGGCCGAAACCTCCATTGGGGTACCCAATAGTCCTTCCTTAGGAACCTATGTGGTATCGGAGGCCAAACCAGCGCAAGTTCTCAAAGCGCAATCTGATTCAACGCCCGCTTCCCGCCGTTTCCTGAAGCCGAAAGTATGGGTTCTGTCAGGGGCCGCTATTGTCGGATTAGGAGCGATCGCAGCCCTTGCATCGCCGAATATTGAACCCATCTGTAAGACCTTTAACAACTGCTCAGCAACGATCAAGTACAACACCATTTATGAAGATGCGGTTGGGTCTGCCGAAGCAGCTTTGGCTACCATCAACAGTCCTAAGTCGGTGCAGGATTTGCAAACCGCTTCTGGACAACTGAAACAGTCGGTACAGCAATTGGCAGCCATTCCCAAATCGGTAGACAGCTACAACGATGCGCAAAAGGTATTGCCTACGTTCCAAGCCCGATTGAAAAGTCTGGACGAGCGGGTTGCGATGGAGAAAAAAGCACAACAGGATCTGCAACAGGCCGAAGCGATCGCCCAAAAAGTACTGACCCAGAAAAAGGCCCCTGAGTCTCTGGACGCTTTGACAGACAATAGGAAACAACTGGAACAGTCCCGCAATCTCCTCAAAAAAGTACCCAGTAATTCCCTGAGTGCCGCTCAAGTTACAGCCAAAGAAAAAGACGTTTCGCTGCGGATCAAAACCTTAGACACTGAAATTGGCCAACAACAGGCCGCCATCGAAGCCGAACGGCAACGGGCACGGGCGTATGCACCTGCCCCTTCCAATGGCGGGTCTGGAGGGGGGGCCTATGTGCCTCCCAGCAATGCTTCCGAGGGTAGCGAACCCCTTTGGGGCGGGTGTGGCAGTTCTACGGCCCAAGCTCCTGCACCTGAACCGCCTCCCCCTGTTTGGGGCGGTGGCGGTGGATCATCCTCGGCCAGCCAAGCCCCCCCGCCTGCAGCACCTGCCGCTCCGCTTTGGGGATCTTCCGACCCGCAGCCTGCTGGCAACGGTGGCGGCGGCTCTTCCGACGGTGGAGGGGGAGAACCGCTTTGGTAACGCTGCGATGAGTTTGGGATCATGAATTCAATAATCCCAGCGATTGAATAAGTCCTGCGGACAGGCTACGCCAACGCAGCTACAAGAACCAAACCCGCCTGCGCGGGTTGAAATCTAATCTTAGTCCGTGTAGGCGGACATCGTTCTTGTAGGCGCGGTTTCAACCGCCAGCAAAAATCTAATTCACTTCGGTCTTACTTTGACCTGCCGCGATCGCACACTGACTCGACTGGAGTGTCGCTAGTTTGGCCGTTCGCAAAACCGTTTCAACCGGAATCGCCCAACTGGAGTGGGATAGAACTGAAAATAGGCTGGCGCTAGGTTTAGATCCGTCTTGGAACAGATAAGGATCCCCCCACAGCGGCTCTTGATGCATCCCATTCACGGCAATCACTTCGCCCTTAGCATTCAAGACCGGACCGCCACTCATGCCCTTTTCGATGTCGTTGGAATACCCGACTTGATAGCCACCTTCTAACGCCTTGGATGTAATGAGGGAAATAGAACCTTTCGTGAACTTAAATCCTTTCGTTGAGTTTTCGGTGAGTGGTAAGGGAAAACCCGCAGCAAATACAGGAGTACCTGTCGAT
>JBAVRC010000633.1:0-2980 GCA_049694615.1 Thermosynechococcaceae cyanobacterium
AAGATCCCTAACTTATAACCGTTTCGTGCGATAGAGATTGTGCTGCCTCTTTTTCCAAAATTTCTATTTTAAAGCACAAAAATTCTGGGTCTCTTTCGTCGAAACCTAAATGGAAATGGACTGATAAACACCTTAGCTCTAGCAAAAATGTCGGAGATTGATCATCGTGTATGCCATCACGCTCCAAAAACTTGACCAGCGCCTCTTCAGGATCGTCGTCTGGGTAGAAGGTAGGCCAAATAGCCCAGTTGGGCCTCGTTGAGGCAGACGGTTATCCCTTGCGGTTGGGGGGCGGTGCTCATAGCGGATTGATCATTGATCGATTGATCTTTAGCCCGTCATTGTACAAAATTGGGCCATTTGGAACCAGATTCAACTTCGGATGGGGCGATCACCATGCTCTAACACGATGAGGCGTTGCAGTTTCTACTAACACTTGTTGCCCAAGGCAAACCGGATAAGGCCCAAGAGGCGATCGCGGTTCTGACCATTTACAAACAAGACACCGTGCTGTGGCAACAGAGTTGCAATGCAGCCCAAAAGCGTGGGGACAATGTAGTGCCCAATCCCATGTAGATTTGGGCGCTTAAGCTCAATAAACTAGCAGTTTAAGGAATCATGCTAGATTTTCCAAAATTTTACGCCTAATATGAATATCGTACATTATTCATTGGCGTCTGAATTAAGTGGCAACCTCTGATCTTCAGAACAACGACATGGCTGTCGATGCGATCGCCTTCGATTGCTTCGCTCCCCTTAATTCTGGTCCCTTCAGTCTAAATCTTTACCAACAGCCTGTTTCCGCTGGGTTTCCCTCGCCTGCTGAGGATTACATTGAGGGCAAGCTGGATCTGAACTTGCATCTGATCAAGAATCCAGCCGCTACCCTGACTGACTGACACAAGTGCCTCAAAGCCTTATCCTGACTGGATCTTGTCTTGCAGTGTGAAAAGCTCAGATTACGTCACTTGGATCGCCTGAAAGCCTTGATATGACGTAGTGGATCAAGTTGATTTCCACGAAAGAACAAGGGTTTGGCATAGAAGTGTCAGTCAGTCAGGCCGCTACCTTCTATGTCCGGGTCTCCGGCGATTCCATGACGGGGGCTGGTATTCACAATGGCGACCTGTTGGTGGTCGATCGCAGTCTCGATGCCGTTTCAGGACATATCGTGATTGCCGTCCTCAATGGCGAACTCACCGTCAAGCGGCTTTGCGTTGAGGGCGATCGCCTTTTGCTGAAAGCCGAGAACGATGGGTATTTCCCCATCGAAGTGACCGAACCCCAAGACCTTTGCATTTGGGGCGTTGCAACCAGTGTCATTCACCTACTCTAGGACTCGTTTAGCGACCATTGCCCTCTCCCACCCGAACTAGAAATGCAGATCCTGCTCAGTTAATACCTCAGCTTAATGGAATGGTCTCAAAAGTTAATCTTTGATATCTGTACAATAATCGAATTATCGTTTATTGTAGGGGTCAACGTAACACCCTTTATTTAAGGAGGATTTATGATTAACCCCTTTCAGCAGCATGGCGCGTTTAGCTGGTCCGAACTGATGACAACGGATTTGCAAGGAGCCGAGGACTTTTACGTCAAGGTCTTTGGTTGGTCCATGTCGGACGGTCCGGTGGAAGACATGGAATACAGAGTCATTTCGGCAGGCGGTCAAGGCGTCGGCGGCATGATGAGCATTCCGCCCCATGTGGAACAAATGCAGCCCCACTGGCGAGCCACTGTCACCGTAGACGACATCGATGCGACAGCCAAGCTGGCCGAAGAACTGGGGGGAAAAGTGTTAATGCAGCCCCAAGATATTCCAACTGTCGGCAGATTTGCGGTCTTCCAAGATCCGCAAGGGGCCGTCATCACGGCTATTACTTACTTGCAAAAAGCTTGAGCGGTTGTAGCTCTACCCCATAACGCAGGAGGACGTCATGACTTTGTTGGCAATCAATACCAAAGCGACTGCAATTCCCTGCCTTCGCTATCGCAATGCAGTTGCAGCCATCGACTGGCTGTGCGCAGCGTTCGATTTTGAGCGACATCTGGTTGTTCCCGACGAGGACGGGTCGATTGTCCATGCCCAACTCAGGTTTGGGAACGGCATGATTATGGTCGGGCAGGTTCGCGATAACGAATTCGGGCGCTTGTTGAAGCAACCAGATGAAGTGGGCGGAACCGAGACGCAATGTCCTTACTTGATTGTTGCCGATGCAGATGTCCTCTATGCTCAAGCCAAAGCAGCAGGGGCTGAAATCGTACTTGACATTAAGGATGAGGACTTCGGCGGACGCGGCTTTTCCTGTCGCGATATTGAAGGGCATCTTTGGTCATTCGGTACCTATGACCCCTGGGACGTTTAGACTCTCCCGATGTATATCGTCTATGTTGGCCTTGTGCGACTGCAATTCGTTCTACGCTAGCTGCGAGACCGTTTTTAATCCAAAACTGCGCGGTCAGCCTGTGATTGTGCTCTCCAATAACGACGGCTGCGTTGTCGCGCGATCGCCCCAAGCCAAGACCATCGGCATCCCGATGGGTGAACCCGCTTTCAAGATTCGGCATCTCATTCAAAAACATCGGGTTCAGGTTTTTAGCTCTAATTATTCGCTCTATGGGGATTTGTCCCAGCGGGTCATGACGGCTTTATCGGAGTTTACGCCGGAACAGGAAATTTACAGCATCGATGAGGCGTTTCTCGATTTATCTGGGTTTCGGCATCTGGACTTGATGCAGTATGGCCAGCAGATTCGACACACGGTGCTCCAGTGGACGGGGATGCCGCTCTCTATTGGCATTGCGCCGACGAAGACCTTAACTAAAATCGCCGGGGATGTGGCCAAGAAACAGTCCTCCGGGGTTTTTGTCTTGCCCGATCGCCCGGACGATATTTTGGCCGAGTTTCCCATTGCCGATATTTGGGGCATCGGTCGCAGCCATCGGCGATCGCTTCATGCCCACGGCATTACGAATGCCC
>JBAVRC010000634.1:0-4761 GCA_049694615.1 Thermosynechococcaceae cyanobacterium
GGCTATGGGTGGAGCGATCACAGCCCGCATCCTCGAACCAGTGAGCAAATTGTGAAAGAATTAGACAGACTACTGACTCAAGCGGGAATCGAGCCACCCTATGTTTTAGTTGGCAATTCGTTTGGCAGCTACAATGCACGACTTTACGCCCATTTGTTTCCTCAGAAAGTTGTGGGCATTGTGCTCACTGATGGGCTGCATGAGACAGGAATGCTTAAGATGTCCATTCGATTACAAGCTCTAAAGCTCTTTTTTATCTCAGGCTTTGCGATGTCTATTCTAGGCTCAATGCTAGGGATTATTCGATTGCTAAGCACGTGCAAAGTCTTTGAATTACTTAAGCCTGAGTTACGCTGCTTTTCTAAGGATTCTCTCCAGTGGGTGAAACGTTCTTTTTGTCGCCCCAAGCACTGGATTACGATGAGTAGAGAGATGATAAACCTAGACAAAAGTGCGTGTCAGGTTAGGATAGCTCAGCATTTTGGTACGCTGCCTATCATTAGCGTTAAAGCCAGTTCCTTCTTCAAACCATCTTTTTGGACTCTTTTTATTCCTCTGCAAGATGCTAATCAACTGCGAGATAAAATGCATGCAGAATTGTGTAATTTGTCTACAGATTGTTTTCAACTGGAGGCAAATAAAAGCGGTCATTTTGTATGGGTAGATCAGCCAGATGTCATTGTTGATGCTGTGAGAACGATGCTCGATAAAATCGATTCTTCTCGCTAACACTTTCTGGCTTGGCCAGCTAACCCTTCATTGCACCGGACTTTTGAAAACGATCAATTAGGATTGAGAGGCCACTGGTAGACGCTGAACGCAACCGTTAGGCGGCACAACTCGTCGACTCTCTCTCAGGCAGTGCGCAGATGACAACCACTTCTCCCCCGGCCATTCATTCAGTTGATCGCATCCACGTCTTCGTCTCAGACCGAACGGAAGCCGAGCGCTGGTATAAAATCGTGTTTGGCTTCAGCCGGATCGCCGAGTACGAGCTCTGGGCTACTGGCGGTGGGCCGCTTATGCTTAAGAGTGCTGAAGGAGCCATACACATTGCCCTCTTTAAAGGTCCGAGAGAAAAGTGTCGTTAATTTGAACCATCTGTTTGTACCCATTCGATTTGAACCCGTGCTTCTGCCAGCCCTGAGGCGATCGCAAAACCTCAAAATTGTGTTCATGGGCGCTCTATCTGGATGCGAAACATAAAGGGACTGATGGGCATCAATAGGGATAGGGTTTCGCCACTGAGCGAAGACAGCCACCTATTGAGGTTCGACTATCACCTATGTTGCAGGGCCATAACGGTCGTCAAGATGATGCTTCCGCCTATCCATCGCTTTCACAACAACTGACCTTCCGTGCCAAAGCAACCCTGCTCCAACTGCATCGAAGCATCCGCAATCGCTGGGTCAACCCAGTCCAAACCTATACCAAAGCCTCGGCCCTAAGGGATCAGCCCATCCTTGCAACCTCAAAAACACCGCTGCGGAGTAGCCAAGATGCCCTTGAAGATCGATTAATCGCGGGCAAAATCCAAAACCTCAGGATAGCGCTGCAACACATTAATGGGATTGAACTCCCCAAAGATGGCATCTTTAGTTTCTGGGGGCAGATTGGGATGCCCTCTCAACATCGGGGTTATGCAATCGGACGGGAAATTCGCCAAGGCTGCCTAATTCCTAGCGTCGGCGGTGGTCTTTGTCAGCTTTCCAATGCCCTGTATAGCTTGGCCCTTGATACAGGCGCGGAGATTGTCGAACGCCATGCCCATACCCTGGTTGTCCCTGGATCGTTGGCCGAGATGGGGCGAGATGCCACTGTTTTCTGGAACTATGTGGATTTAAGATTTAAGGCTCCTGTTCCGCTTAGAATTGAAGCGTTTTTAACCTCCAGCGATCTAGTGGTCCAATTCAGAGGTCAAGGACTTGAATTGGTCACTCCAACTCAACCATCCCATCAACCCATCCGAGCGGTTTTAGACAATACGCATCAATGCGATACCTGCACCGTTGTAGACTGCCTCAAACACATGCCGCCCAATCGACCCCAGCAGTCTTGGGAACGGACGGCCTACCTGGTGGACGAATACTGGCCAGAATTTGATCGCTATCTGCAAACCCACCGCAGTGCCAAAGACCTACTGGCCTTGCCGCTGAATGGAAAACAGTGGCAAAAAGCCAACTATGCGTGGACAACCCATGGATTTGGAACCGTGCGCTCCGCAGCAGCCCTGACCCTAGGGCGATCGCTCGCCTCCCGACGATTGGCAACCCAAGGGCGAGCCCGTCAGCAGCAATTACTGCAATCTGATCGGCAACTCGCGCAATCATTGGGTCAATGGCTCACCGCTGAGGTGACCCACATCGTCGTCATGCAACAGCTGCTGCCCTTTTTATGGCAGCAGGGCGATTTAGGCGGCAGATCCTTTGATGTTCTGATGACCCGCCTACCCTTATCTTTGCTGCAAGCCCGCTTGGATCAAGCCCATCGCAAGCACCCGTCTAGCCCCACCCTCTGCGACTTTAGAACCGACCCCGCCCTTGTGGCCGCAGAAGCGCAGGCACTGCGCTCGGCCCGACGCCTGATAACCCCCCATACCGACCTAGCCAACCTATTCCCCGAAAAAACAACCCTGCTAGATTGGGATCTGCCTCATCGGCCCACTCACCCTGTCAGGGGCCAAACCATCCTGTTTCCGGCTTCCACCCTAGGACGCAAAGGAGCCTATGAATTGCGCGAAGCGGCTAAAACCTTAAACCTGCCCCTTCAGTTGTTAGGAACTGACCTAGAAGGCGAAAACTTTTGGGAGGGCTTGAACGTTTGGAGATCGCCCCTCAATTCCTTCGCTGGCATTGGATTAGTGGTGTTGCCAGCCTATGTTGAACATACCCCCAGAATCTTGCTACAGGCGATCGCCCAGGGTATTCCTGTGATTGCATCCGTCGCTTGCGGGTTGGAACACATGCCAGGTGTTATGACCATTCCAACTGGAGACGAGCAAGCCCTGATCCAGGCGATTCGTAAAGAACTAGACAGATCTGATGGGCAAGGAGATTGATGGTCTCGCCAGGTTCAGTCAGGGACTTAAGGAATCGCTTCACGGCATAAACTGCAATAGATCGAATTCTTGACGAATCTCTAAAAGCGATCACCCATCCTACCTTTTTCAGCATTACCAAAGCATCTCCACAGACGCCTGCCAATCCTGATTGAGAACTGCGATCGCCCCCTCAGACCCAATCCCGAATGTGGTTATCTTGTAAATGCAACTGTGCTTCTAGCGAATAGCGATGACTATAGGATTCAAAATGGGTCCGCAAATCTGCCGGAAATTCAGGAAACTGAAACTCTGGATCGCCATCAGCAATAGTAGCCCAAAAATACTTCAGATGGGGCACAATTTCAGCGGCATCTTGGGGAGACAAATTCAACGGCGGATGGGTGAGTAAATAGGTGATAAATGGAACACTGCGATCGCCCATCCATTGCCGCGAATAATCCTGTAACGTCGGCCAATCGGGCAAAGCTCTCACCCGGTGGGACTCAATAGTGAGTTCAGGCTGCCCGGTTGCATTGTGTCGAAGGCGCACGATGCGATAGGGATGGGGATAGCTCACTAGTGACCCGGTTGTAATATCGAGCAACCCGTCGCAATAGGCGATATCTTGCACATGGAGATGTCCGGTAAAGACAAATTGGACCTTGGCTGCTTGCAAAATCTCCAACAAGGCCGCTGCATTGGCCAACATATAACGCCGTCCGATGGGATGACAGGTTTGGTCAGGCAGGTGCTCCAAAACATTGTGGTGGATCATCGCCAACACCAAATCTGCTTTGGATTGCTCTAATGTCTGCTCTAGCCATTGGAGTTGTGCTGCATCAACAGAGCCAATTTGCCGTCCATTGACATCGAATTGATTGGAGTTAAGGGCGATGAGTTGCACCCCCGGAACTGGACTGACTGCATAGTAAAGGTCGTCTCCAGTCTCATACCCACACTTGCGGTAGTAGCTTGGAAAGTCTCGCCAACCGATGGACGTCCCATCCGGTTCTGGAACCGGGACATCATGGTTACCCGGAATCACATAAACCGGAAACGGGAGTTGAGCTAACCGTTGGGCAAGCCAAGCGTGATTTTCCGGTTCGCCATGTTGGGTTAAATCGCCGGGAATTAACAGAAAATCCAAATCGAGCTGGGATAAATGATCCAAAACCTGCTCAAAGGCTGGAATACTCACCTCGACCAAATGAAAGCGTGTGGGGTGGTCGAGAATGGTATGAGGTAGGCCAATATGTAAGTCGCTGACCACGGCAAAACGCAAGTCGGTCGTCATGGCGGCGGCTCCAAAACAGCGTGAGTTCATCTATTGAACACTTCAATAATATCTTCCGACACCAACAACGGTACAGTAAACTCAGAGCAATCCCATTCGCCCTAGTTAACCCATGCCGCGCTGGTTCAATACTGCTGGTCCATGTCAAGCAGACATTCATTACGTATTGTTGCCCACAGTGCGTTTACCAGGCTTGGAACGATTAATCGCTCAACGCAACTATTTCGTCATCCATGCACCCCGGCAAGTGGGAAAAACCACTGCCATGCTGGCATTAGCGCAACAACTCACTGAAAGTGGACAATACACGGCTGTCATGCTGTCGGTGGAAGTGGGTGCACCCTTCAGTCAAGACATTGCTGGGGCAGAAGAGGCGATTTTGGGGGCTTGGCGCGATAACATTTCTGTTCGCCTCCCACCTGAACTG
>JBAVRC010000635.1:0-1885 GCA_049694615.1 Thermosynechococcaceae cyanobacterium
GGGCTTGGAGGCGGGGTCTCATGCAGTTGCTCCATTATGGGATTCTCTCCCTCAATCTTCCTCCATATACCTTCGCTTTTCAACCCAAACCTACTTATTTTTTGACTCGTCTATATTTCTCCAAAAAAACTAACATCTCAAGATGTCCGAAATGTAATCATCCAGTGCAAAGAATAAATCGTAGATCTAAAGATCGATTCTTAGCAAAATACTTTTGCCTTTCATTGGAGAGATTCAAATGTACTTATTATGCTTGTCATTTTGAGGGCTTAAGAGTTGTTTCAAATAGCAAAAATAAAAAATACAACGAATCAATTCCAACCTTATTTAATACAGAAAAAATATTGATGAACTCTTTGAGAAATAATGAAATATGTAATTATTATCAGCCAAAATTCGATTTGGATACCAATAAAGTTATAGGGATGGAAGCTTTAATGCGGTGGGACCATCCTACTTTAGGGATTATTAATCCTAGTTTCTTCCTTGAAGAAGTAGAGAAAAATAAATTTATTATAGACATTGGAGAATTTTTAATTCGAGAAGTTTGTGATCAGATCAAAATTCTTCATGAGAAGGATGTTATTGGGTTAGACACTTCTGTTAATCTATCAAGAAATCAATTTTATGAGAAAAGTCTCGTCAGGAAAATATCTATAATTCTGGAAGAGAAAAAGATAATTCCTAATTCTCTAGGATTTGAAATTAATGAAAAAATTTTGATAGGAAATATCGATAAATCTAAAAATATTTTATATAAGCTTCGAGATATTGGAGTAAATATTGCGGTGGACAATTTTGGCCTCGAAAAATTTTCAATTCTCCATTTAAAAGAATTGCCTTTGACAACTTTAAAAATTGATCGATTTTGGATTCAGAATCTTGAACAAGGATCTAAGCAAGATATACATATCTTGGAATCTTTTATCGCCTTAGGAAAAGCCTTAAATCTACGTATAGTTGCAATGGGTGTTGAAACAAATGAACAACTAAATATCCTTCGAAATCTGGGCTGCGATACAATCCAAGGTTTTATTGTTCAACCTGCATTGAATGTCGAAGATTCTACGGCTTTTCTACAAAAGAGCTGGTCGAAAAAAAATAATCTAGATAAAATTTTGAGTATGACTTAAGAGCACCTCGATTAATTGCCCCTACTCTTGAACAGCAAATGCTGAGATCCTCTCACTATGCTCTTGATTCTGAGTAAGCTTGAATTTTTCAAAGTGCGCCTAAACTATAGTGGTTCCTGATTAGACGAAATACAGAATATGTCCTGAAAGGCAATATGCAGGAACGATCTGATGTTGGGAGCATCCCACTTTTGCAAAAGTTTACGAATGTTCAAGGAATTGTAAGCAAGCTCCCAGAGCTATATCGGCAGGCTTTAGTGCTCATGAGAATAATTACTAATTTTACATGGGATGCTCCCCTGATATTCTTCATTCTTCTGGGAATAGCTTACAGCTATTCGAACGATAATTTTTTGCTTAGGTTATAGTGTGTGGCTTGAATGCTAATTATTTTGAGTTCATTTATCATTTTTTTTGCTTCATTTTTTTCCTTAAGGGAATTTATATTTTTATATCATTCACAGTTAAATTGCCCTAAATGCAAAAGCAAAATAAGTCGTACCAAGCGCAAAAAAAATGATCATATCTTGAGTAGATTTTTAATTCTCGATCTGGGAAGATATCAATGTTATAATCACAAATGCAGATGGGAAGGGTTAAGGGTTTATTCTTTCGACGAGAAAAGTTCAATAAAAAATGAAACAAGAAATAGGAGCGGTTTTCAAGAGAAAGAACATTACTCAATCTCAAGTCCAATTATTTCAAATGAGATAAAATATGCAGATCCTCATCACTCCATCGCTGATTTATAC
>JBAVRC010000636.1:0-2974 GCA_049694615.1 Thermosynechococcaceae cyanobacterium
GAAAATGGCCCCAGCATGACGAATCTGCTCCAACAAGGCCCACGGATCTTCGACCTCTAACTCCAAATGTTCCGGTGCAAACCCATTGGACAGATCCGCCGCCCGCTCCAAGGAATCCACCACAATCACCACCCCATAATGGGCGATCGCCTTTTCCGTTAACAACCGTCGGGGATGGTTCACTAACTGCTCTTCCACCTCCCGAACCACCTTCTCGGCCAATGTCGAACTCGTGGTAATTAAAATGGCTGCTGCGAGGGAATCATGCTCGGCTTGGGCCAACAAATCCGTCGCCACATAGGTGGGATTAGCCATTTGATCGGCAATGATTAAAACCTCCGACGGTCCCGCCAAAGAATCGATGCCCACAATGCCATAAACCAGTTTTTTGGCTAAAGTCACGTAAACATTCCCCGGTCCTGTAATCACATCCACCTTGGGAATCGTTTCAGTGCCATAGGCGAGAGCGGCGATCGCCTGTGCCCCACCCACCCGATAAATTTCTTGAACCCCCGCCTCTTGAGCGGCCACCAAAACTGCCGGATTAATTTGTTGATTTGGTCCCGGTGGCGTCACCATCGCCACCCTCGGCACCCCCGCCACCGCAGCAGGCACCGCATTCATCAAAACAGTGCTGGGGTAAGCCGCCCGTCCCCCCGGCACATAAAGCCCCGCTCGATCAACCGGGGTGTAGCGCTTACCAAGAACCACCTGATCGTCGCCAAACTGAACCCAGCTTTTGGGCTTACGCTGTCGATGAAAGGCATCAATCTGACGGTGGGCCAACTGAATGGCATCCAGCAATTCTTTGGATACCTGTTGATAAGCCGCATCCAATTCCGCGCCACTGACCCGCAACATCCCAGGGTCTAGCGTCAGGTTATCGAATTCGGCGGTGTAATGCAGCAGTGCCCGATCGCCTTGACGCTGCACATTTTGGAGAATCTCTCGGACCGTCGCCTCTTTGTGCACCACTTGGTCGTTATGGATGCGATCGCAAATCCGCTGGAGTTCCGCTCTTGCCTCGGAGATCTGTGTAATGATTCGCAACATGGGTTTTGCACAGCCAAAGAGTTAGGTCTAGAGTCGCCAAGACGAGGCTCAGGGTCCGCTAAGCGGTAATGCCTTTTTCCCCCATCTTGTGCTTGTTCCAATAGCTTAACGCGGATTTTGGGAAGCCAGTAGAGTCTAACAAACTAGTGTTATTATGATTTATTGGGTCTTTCCATGTTTTATAGCGAATTAGCCGAATACCAACCGTGGCCAACATTAAATCAGCAATCAAACGCATTCAAGTCTCGGAACGCAATCGTCTCCGCAACAAGTCCTACAAAACGGCTGTCAAAACGCTGATGAAGAAGTATTTTGAAGCAGCTCGCCAATATGCTGCCGATCCCACCCCGGAACAGATGACGGTGGTGCAGGAACGAATGGCTTTGGCCTACAGCAAAATTGACAAGGCTGTCAAGCGCGGCGTTTTGCACACCAACAATGGTGCCCGGAAAAAAGCTCGTCTGGCGCGTGCGTTGAAACAAAGCACCCCTCAAGCGGCCTAGCGTTCCTTTCTGGGTACAGCAACCATCGAACTGCCCCGTTGCGATCGCAACCATTGCAGGGTTTTAGAGATCAAGGCCGTATGCACCTCATCGATACCCACGTTCACCTCAACTTCGAGGCGTTTCAGCCGGATTTCGAGGCGGTCGTTCAGCGTTGGCGAGAAGCAGGCGTGGTGCGTTTAGTCCATTCCTGTGTAGAACCCAGCGAATTCGAGGCGATCCAGTCCCTGGCTCAACGCTACCCGGAGCTTTTTTTCGCGGTAGGACTGCATCCTTTGGATGTGGATCAGTGGCAGCCAGAACTGGAAGGCCACATTCAGTCCTTGGCAACCTCCGATGCCAAAGTCGTGGCTATCGGCGAAACAGGACTCGACTTTTATAAGGCCAGCCATTCGGCAGCGCAATTTGCCGCCTTTGAAGCGCAGTTGCGCATTGCTCAACGGCTGGATCTGCCGGTTATCATTCACTGTCGGGATGCAGCACAGCCCATGGTCGAGTTCCTCCGACAATTTTGGGCACAGCAGGGTCCCGTCAGAGGGGTGATGCATTGCTGGGGCGGAACCCCCGCAGAAACCCAGTGGTTTCTGGATTTAGGGTTTTATATCAGCTTCAGCGGAACCGTCACCTTTAAAAATGCGACTTCGATTCATGAGTCAGCCCAACAGGTTCCCCCAGGCCGACTGCTCATCGAAACCGATTGTCCCTTTCTGGCCCCTGTGCCGAAACGGGGCGAGCGGCGAAACGAACCGGCCTACGTCCTACACGTTGCCCAACGCATCGCTGCCCTCCGAGCCTGTTCCCCCGAAGAGTTAGCCCAGCAAACGACCGAGAATGCCTGTCAACTCTTCAAATTACCCCGACCTGCTGCGCAACCCCTTGCCTTAGTTGACTAACCCATTTATCCCAGCCACGGCGTAACTCAGCTTAGAATTTGACATTTTTCTCGAACAGGGAATATGATATATAATTCTACCCGCGCCGGGCGTGACCTCTAGAGGAGACGCATGACTAGTCAGAACTACATCCAACCCGCTTTTGCTCTACCAGACTTGGTTGAAATTCAGCGGGAGAGTTTCCGATGGTTTCTCGAAGAAGGGCTGATTGAAGAATTAGAGAGCTTCTCGCCAATTACCGACTACACGGGCAAGATCGAGCTACACTTTCTTGCCAAGGATTATAAGCTCAAGCGACCGAAGTATGACGTCGATGAGGCCAAGCGGAGGGATAGCACCTACGCAGTACAAATGTATGTGCCCACCCGTTTAATCAACAAAGAAACGGGCGAAATTAAAGAGCAGGAAGTCTTCATTGGCGATCTGCCGCTGATGACGGATCGGGGGACGTTTATTATTAATGGGGCCGAGCGGGTTATTGTCAACCAGATCGTGCGCAGCCCCGGAGTCTACTACAAGTCCGAA
>JBAVRC010000637.1:0-10327 GCA_049694615.1 Thermosynechococcaceae cyanobacterium
GGGCTGGGGGTGGCATTATGGAAGCGGCCAATAAGGGAGCCGGTGCGACCCATTCCTTTGGCCTCAATATTCAACTCCCCTTTGAACAATCCTCCAATCCCTTTATTGAAGGGGATCCCAAGCTCATTCATTTCAAGTATTTCTTTACACGCAAATTGTTTTTTCTGCGAGAGGCTGATGCGATCGCCGCCTTCCCAGGGGGGTTTGGTACCCAAGACGAAGCCTTTGAGTGTTTGACCTTAATTCAGACGGGGAAATCCTCTCCGGTTCCGGTGGTGTTGGTGGACAAACCGGGGGGAAACTACTGGCAAACCTGGAATACCTATATTCACCAGCAGCTAATTTCCGCCGACTTGATCAGTCCCCATGACAATCAGCTCTATACCATGACGGACAATATCGAAACCGCTTGCGATGCCATTACCTCGTTTTACCGCGTCTATCACTCCAGCCGATATGTGGGGGATCGGTTGGTGATGCGCTTAAACCATGAGGTGTCCGACGCACAAGTGGAACGCCTCAACCGAGACTTTAGCGACATTCTGTTGTCTGGTCGCATTGAAAAAAGCAAAATGCTGCCGGAAGAAATCTCCCATCAGCAAGCCCTGCCCCAGCAAATCTACGACCAAACGGAGGATTTGCCCCGGCTGGTTTGTCGTTTTAATCAACGGGATCACGGGCGACTGTACCAGATGATTGCAGCCATCAACAGCATGGGTGGTGTTCCCGAACTGGAGCATCCCGAACGCAAGTAGAGAGGGGGCCAAGCTTGGCCTTGATACAAAACGAAGGGCAACAGCTTACAATAATGCAGTTGTAATCTACGAACTTGCTTTGCTAGAACGCTATACCTTGCCCGAAATGGGTAACCTGTGGACCGAAGCCTACAAGTACAAAACATGGCTCCAGGTTGAACTGGCCGCTTGCGAGGCGCAAACTGAGCTGGGAAAAATCCCGGCGGACGCTTTGGCTGAGATTAAGGCAAAAGCCGACTTCGATCCGCAACGGATTTTAGAGATTGAAGCCACGGTGAAGCACGATGTCATTGCCTTCCTGACCAATGTGAATGAGTATGTGGGGGACGCAGGGCGCTACATCCATCTGGGTATGACCAGTTCCGATGTCCTCGATACCGCGTTGGCCCTGCAACTAACCGCCAGTTTGGATATTTTACTCAACCACGTCGCAGCGTTAATTGAGGCCATTCGGTCCCAGGCAAAACAACACCGCTATACGGTCATGGTGGGCCGGAGCCACGGCATTCATGCCGAACCGATTACCTTTGGCTTTAAGTTGGCGGGGTGGCTGGCGGAAGTGTTGCGTCATCAGGAGCGGTTGATGCGCCTGAGAGATGAAATGGCTGTGGGGCAAATCTCCGGGGCGGTGGGCACCTATGCCAATGTGGATCCTCAGGTGGAGGCGATCGCCTGTCAAAAGCTGGGCCTTACACCCGATGCCGCTTCCACCCAGGTGATTTCCCGCGATCGCCATGCCAATTATTTGCAGGTCTTGGCTCTCTTAGCGGCCAGTCTGGAGCGTTTTGCCGTCGAAATCCGTAACTTGCAACGCACCGATGTGTTGGAAGTCGAAGAATTCTTTTCCAAGGGTCAGAAAGGGTCTTCGGCCATGCCCCACAAGCGCAACCCGATTCGTTCGGAACGGTTGACCGGTTTGGCGCGGTTGATTCGCGGCTACGCCATGACGGGGCTAGAAAACGTTGCCCTCTGGCATGAACGGGATATTTCCCACAGTTCAGCAGAGCGAGTCATGTTGCCCGATGCTTCCATCTTGATGCACTTTATGTTGGTTGAAACCACGGATTTAATTCAAAATTTGCTGGTTTACCCCAAAAACATGCAGCGCAATATGAACTTGTATGGCGGCGTTATTTTCAGTCAGCGGGTCTTGTTAGCCTTGGTGGAAAAAGGCATGGGTCGAGAAGACGCCTATGCGATCGTGCAGGGCAATGCCCATCAAGCCTGGAACCGAGAGGGTGGGGATTTTCGTGGCCTCATTGAGCAAGACCCGCAGGTGAAGCAGTATTTGTCGCCAGAAGACCTAGCCGATTGCTTCAGTGCCCAGCCCCATTTACAAAACCTAGAGATCATTTACCGCCGTCTAGGGATTAGCGAGTGAGGTTAGCGCGCACGATCACAGGAGAAAATTCAAAGACATTGGGCGAACTTGGATTGATTGAAGCTTTGACCCAATGGACATCGGGAGACCCGAAGGTTTCCGCACGGGTAAAGTTTAAAAGCCGCCGACCCTGGGCATCCGTTAGAACTTTGTCTACCCTAAAGTAATGGGTATCGCCGTGAACCAGCACCACGGGCTTCTTAAACAGAGCCGTTTGCTGTTGAAGCGCTGCAATCGTATCGTTAAACCCAGTCCGCTGTTCTGGCAACCCAGAAAACATATTGGCCTGCATGACAAACATGATTCCGGCTAAATTATTTTGCTTAGCCAAGTCAAAGGAGGATTGCAGCCAAGCTAAATTGGCGGTGTTACGGGCTGCATATTCGATGTCCATTTCGGGCGTACGACCCCGGTTATTGTTGGTGCCTACAACATGAAGGGTGACAAACAGAACCCTGTTGTAAGTCCAGCGCGCATTTTCCGGGTACGCTGCACTTTGTTGTTCTAACGGCAGAACGGATTGGCCCAGGCTAAAGGGAGTTGCAAAAAACAGTGCGCGCAACTTGGCGAGCCGTTCGAGAGGGTCCTCGCCTGTGCGATGGCAATCGGTCCAATCATTATCTCCAGGCGTATAAATAAAGGGATGGAGAGATTGCGAGAACAGATTGTAGCGAGATTGAAACAATTCGTTGGTGCAGGGAAGAGAGCTGCTTTTAATATCGCCATCATGGATAACGAAATCAATATTTTTACGATTATTAATATCTTGTATTAGCTTCGGAAGTTGGATCTCTTCCGTCGCGTTATAGCCAATGTCTCCAATTAAAGCGATATCGAATTTTTCAAGCCTTGTTTGAGGTTTGACGACGGTCTTGCTCAACGGAACAGCACTCACTGAACTACAGATCGCGATCGCCAGTGCAGCCCAAACGGCAAAATAGATTTTTTTGCGATTCCGTAAAGTCGCGAAAGAGGGTCGAAGAATCGATCTTAGGTGTATAGACATAATAAATACATGCTCCTCAATAGGTTGAGAGAACTGTAAACTTATCGGGGGATAGACTGAGCAAAAGATCTATTAAATTTCGATTAAAAATCAATTAGAGAATGGTTAAGGGGCAAGTACGATTTCCTGCTGATCGGAATTTTATCCCATTTTTTGAGAATTGTCATTGAGAGATTGCTGAGGCGATCGCCATTAAGGTCACCGCTGTCTCCGATTGGACAGACTACATTCCTCGGCAACGGTGGAGCTCAGTGTGCTGTTAAGTATAAATCTCCATTGACAAACAATATGAGATTTGATAAAAACCTAGCGTTTTCGTGGTATGGTAGATAGGATGGCTTCTAAAAAAAATAAAGTATCATCGTGGCAGCAATAATCTGCCCAAAGGCGATTAAGCCTGATTTCGTTATATTGCCCAATGAGGATTGTATTGAAAATTCAAGCGTTGGAGATCCAAGTTGGCGATCGCATTCTTGCGTACTGCAACAACAAGATGCAAATTTGTCAAGTGAAGCACATTCTAGATGCGAGTCAGAGTAGTGTAACTTTATCTGTTACAACATCTGAGCACTTCCGAAACTCAATGTTGCGTGTGATTCGTTTTCACCAGGATGCTTTGGTTGAGCGACAAGTGAAAGATCGCTAAATTGCTGTGGAGAAATTTAGCGTTGAGAATGATGGAGAATATAATCGCCCTCATTCTTTTTTCATGGTGCCCTGCAAAGATGTCTGACCTAGGTTGGCATCGCTTAAATTGGTGTCGCTCAGGTCAGCATTTGTTAAATTGGCTTTAATTAAGTTCGTTTCCGTTAAATTTGCGCCAATCAATTTCACATCGGTTAAATTGGCATGGCTTAAATTTGCTTTTGTGAGATTTGCTTTTGTGAGGTTAGCTCCACTGAGGTTAATCCCACTCAAATTAAAACTCCTGAGATTTGCTGCCATCAGATTCAAGTTTCTGAAGTCTCGTTGCCCTGCCATGTATCGGCTTAACAGTTCCTTAGTATTCATGATTTCAAAGGTCTAAAAGATAACGTAAGTAACAGCACTAGAGAGATTTTCTTAGAAACGGAACTTGCGCTTTCGCTGTTTATGTTTAGCGAGTACCTTTCGCTTCCGTTTTTCAATCGGTGTCTCAAAATGGCGATGTTTCTTCATGTCCGGGAAAATCCCCGCTTTGGACACTTCTCGCTTGAATCGACGTAGTGCTGATTCAATTCCTTCATCTTCCCCAGGTATCACTTGGGTCATCCGATTTCCTCATCGCTTGGCTGAATCTTGTTTGGAATAACAAAGGCTATCAAGAAAAGGGGCAGGCATAGAGCCTGCCCTCAAGACTTTAAAATTTATGAGAGATTAGAGTCTGTGCAGTAAGCTTAATAGCGACGAGAACCACCGCCGCTATTGCCCCAACTGCCGCCTGAAGACCCGCGATCTTCTCTGGGTTTTGCCTTGTTAACCTTTAACCCACGACCCATCCATTCAGCCCCGTCAAGGGCTTCGATCGCCGCTGTTTCTTCTGCTTCTGCTGCCATTTCAATAAAAGCAAACCCTCTTAAACGACCGGTTTCTCGGTCTGTGGGCAATTGAACACGCTTAACGGTTCCATACTCTGCAAAAGTTTGTGTCAAGTCATCCTGCGTAACTTCGTAGGATAGATTGCCAACATAGATTGACATGAAAATTCTCCAGAATCAAAAGACGTAGAGAGTTTAAATTCGGAGAAACGCTTGTACAACGAATTACACAGCCGAAGATAAGACTTCACCCTGACATTAGCATAGTCTTGGGGTAAAATACATTCTTTTTATAATTCCCCCTCTAAGATCAGAGCAAACGAAAACCAAATGGGTGTAGGAAAAGGTCATGTCCAAACTGACGCGTCGTCAATTTGTGGGTACGGCTGCGCTGGCAGCGGGGTTTGCAGCGGCGGTTCGGCCCGTTGCCGCCACGATGATCACGACGGATACGACGGGGTTGATTGCTGGATCGGTCCGCATTCCGGTCCAAGGCGGCACGATTCCGGCCTACCGAGCCATGCCCATCATTGGGGAATCGTTTCCGGTTTGTTTGGTGGTCCACGAAATTTTCGGTATCCATGAACATATCCGGGATGTCTGCCGCCGTTTGGCAAAGTTAGGGTACTTGGCGATCGCACCGGATTTGTTGGTGCGGCAAGGGGATGTCTCCAAACTCGACAGCATTGACGCCATTCGTCCGGTGGTCGCGAAAGTGCCCGATGCCCAAGTTTTTGCCGATCTCGACGCGACGCTCTACTGGGCCTTGAAGTCGGCGAAGGGGAATGCCGCACAGGTTGGGATCACCGGGTTCTGTTGGGGGGGACGCATCGTCTGGATGTATGCAGACCATAACCCTAAAATTCAGGCGGGGGTGGCCTGGTACGGTCGGCTGACGGGGGAGGCCAATGCATTGAGACCCAGGAATCCAATCGATATTGCGGCCAATCTAACGATTCCGGTTCTGGGGCTGTATGGGGGCAAAGATACTGGAATTTCCCTAGAGAGCGTCGAACAAATGCGCGATCGCCTAAAGTCCAGCCCTAGCCAATCTGAAATTGTGGTCTATCCCAATGCCTCCCATGCCTTTTTTGCCGATTATCGGCCGTCCTATAGCGAGGTGGATGCCAAAGATGGGTGGCAAAGGCTTCAGGCTTGGTTGAAGCGTTTCGGCGTCTAGGCCCTCTCAAGGCCGTGTTTCTAGATTAGGATGAGCAAAGAAGAACCGCCGAGACCCAAACAAGCTACTGGACAAGATTGCGTAAAACGCTAAGATCGAGCGATACCAAGCTTTTTGGGTGACCTGAACCGTCAACATGAACAAGGTTCTTGTTGGGGCGATAAAGGAGATTTGCTCATGACACGCTACGCTAACCAGACCCAAAGGCTGGAGCCAGTCCAAAAACGGCTGCCGACGATGTACGATCTGCCGAGCGAGAACCCGGAGGAACCTGGCTTGCCTGATGAGTTTCATGACTTACAGCCCGAACTCTTGAGCGCGACATTACGATGGCCAGAGGTAAAGGGCGATCGCATCTTTACCGGGACAGACCTGAATCTTTACTTTGATCTTCAACATCCCCTCTGGTATAAGCGACCAGACTGGTTTGTCGTGGTGGGTGTCCCGCGACTCTATGCCGAGCGGGATATGCGCATGAGTTATGTGGTGTGGGACGAGGGCGTGAGTCCTACGGCGATCGTGGAATTACTTTCAGAGGGAACCGACAAAGAAGATTTGGGATTAACAGAGTCTATCCCCGGAAAACCGCCGACAAAATGGGTGGTGTACGAACAGATCCTGAACGTGCCTCATTATGTTCTGTACGATCGCCACAACGATGTCTTGAGAGCCTATCGATTAGAGAATGGGCGGTATCAGGCACAGGACATTGAAAACAATCAAACTTGGATGCCTGATCTCAAGATAGGGTTGGGGTTATGGCAGGGCGAATATAAGGGAATTGATCGCAAGTGGTTGCGATGGTTGGATGCGGATGGAACATGGATTCCAACCCCATTAGAGCAGGCTGAAGCAAAAGCAGCCCGGTTGGCTGAGCGATTGCGCGAGCTGGGCATTGATCCGGATAAGGTTTAACCTCCAAAATCCTTAACGGCTCAATTGCCTGAGAAACTCGTCAAAGGGTTGCCAGTTATCGTCGGTTGTAATGGGTTCCCAGAGGGCTTCGATGATGGGTCGAGTGGGTACAATCAGAGGGTTATACAGTCGCAGTCGCTCCGCCACCTCCGACATCGCCGCTTCCGGTAAGGTCTGCAAGGCCCCATAGTAGAGCGATCGCCATGTCTCTAGTGGTTCAGCCCATTCCGGGTTCGCGAATAACTCCGATTCGCTCAGAATATGGCCTGCATCGGTATACCATAGCTCCGAAAACCTGCGGCGCAACTCGGCAAAAAAGTCGTGATACCCCACCTGGGTCGATTGTAAAAATTGAACGGTACCGATTAATAAATTCTCTAAGTCCACCGTATCGCGGGGCTCAAACCCCAGTCTTTGCAACATCCGCTGGCGATAGGTGCTGTAGTAGGCTCCCTCAAATTCGCGGAGTCCCGCATCTAAGTCAGCCGGGGCGATCGCCAAGGCCAAGGGTTTTTGCAATAGTTCCAGATTCAAGCGGCAAATGGTGGGCTGATTGCCGTAGCTGTAGCGGCCATAGTAATCAAAATAGGCTGCCGTAAACTGGACATCGTAGGTGGGGATAAAGGCAAAGGGACCGTAATCGAAACTTTCCCCGGTGATCGACATATTATCGGTGTTCAGCACTGCATGACAAAATCCTGCCGCCATCCACTGGGCCGCGAGGGATCCAGTGCGGCGCACCAATTCGGCGTAAAATTTGGCATCGCGATCCGGGTCTGAGGCGAGATGGGGATAGTAGACCGCAATGACATGATCCAGCAATTTACGGATGAGATCGGGGCGATTGAAGGCATGCAGACGTTCAAAGGTGCCAAACCGGATGTGGGAGCGACTAAAGCGCACCATCACTGAAGACCGGGTAGGGGACGGTTCATCCCCCCGCCACAAGGATTCTCCGGTTTCGATGAGGCTCAAACAGCGTGAGGTGAAGACCCCCGATCGAACCAAGGTTTCCGACGCCAACACTTCGCGCACACCGCCTTTGAGGGTCAGTCGTCCATCTCCCCCCCGCGAATAGGGCGTGGTCCCCGATCCTTTGGTGCCAAAGTCGTACAGCTCGCCATCTTGACCGCGCACTTGACCGTACAGGAACCCTCGTCCATCGCCCAAACGCGAGTTGTATTCCCCAAATTGGTAGCCGTGGTACCGCAGGGCTAAAAACGGTTCGCGTCCTTGGAATTGTCCTAATGCCTCGATAAAATCCTGATCAGAAACCTGTTCCGGTTGTAACCCCAAGATTTTGAGCACCGCATTGTTGCGGAACCGCAGAAGATGTTGCGGAAACTCAGCCGCCGCAACGCGATCATAGTAATCGTCCCCCAAGGATTCTAGGGCGGGTTCATAGAGCAACCCCAAAAGTGGATTTTGCATTTACTCAAACCACTCGTTGGAGGCGCGATCGCGGCGCAGTTGGGGTTCGGGCACAAAGGCCAGCCACAACGGAAACTGGAGCACCGACAAACTCACCACTTCCTCGGAATCGTCCAGCAGGATAAACGGCAGTTCGTCGGCCTTGAGCAACCGATCCGCTTTTTGTGCTAGTGAGTCCGGGGACTCAAAGAGGGCAACGCCGCGATCAGGGCCAAAGTCGGCGCGATCAATGCCTAAACAATCCTGGAGGCCGCGCCGCCAATCACCGAGTCGTTCTGGGGAATTGGCCAAGATGAGGGTGAAGACGCGATCGCCATACAAGTCGGTCAGAATGGAAATCACCGCCGAGGCCACGAGAATATTTTGCAGCCGTGTGCCTAGGCTACGAACGGCCCCCCGTCCCCCTAGCTCAAAAAACCATTTCGACACCCGTTCGGCATGAATGGGTTCAAAGGTGCGTCGCAGTTGCCAGGAAGGGCCGTAATAGTTGGGTTTGGTGCGATATTGCTCTAACAAACGACGGATTTGGCGTGTTTCTTCCTGAAAACTTTGGGTGGCAAACTGTGGCTTATTGGACTCTGGCACCGCTCGTTCCGTGCGCTGCGGTTCTGCACTGGGTTTAGGGGACGGTGCCGCCGAGACTTGTGGGGCCAGTTGCAATTGTTCAGCCGCCAAGGCCACATCCTGCAAACTGGTTACCAAGTAGTCTTTGAAGCCTTGTACCCGCACGGCCAGTTCCTGAGACGCCCCAGCAAAGGTTTGGCGCATTTCGGTCTGGATCCGTTCTTGTCGCCGTTCCAACTGTTCTACGGCGATTTGCAGATTTTTTTTGCGCTCCTCCAAGGGTTGAATATCATCCTGGAGCAATTGACTTAACTTAGCCTGGGCTTGTTGCAATTGACGCTCTAGCAACTGGCCTTTTTCAAGCTGCAGTTGCATAATCTCTTGCCGAAGGGCATCGGCCTCTTGCTGAAGTGCAGATAAACTCGAAGATTCCATGAATGTGGGTTAGCTCTTCACTTGACGGGGACAGCGGCTATTCAAACAGTCCGTCAGCATGGATGGGTTAAACAGCATGGGTAAAAAGTGAAAGTTGTTTACTTCGCGAAAGTAAAACAAAATCGGCACTTTAGCCCAATAAATGTCCCAATAATACCAGCTTGCATAGGGAAAGTTCCGAATCTGGGTCTGACCGCGATAGATCTCCAAGTCCGTGGCGGTGAAGTGAAGCCGTAGCGTGGCGGCTTGGATCGCCAAAAAGACGGCAAATAAAGCCAGAGGGAGATAGGCCCAAACCGAGAGATAGGCTAGGGGGAGAGCGGCGATCGCCAAGCCGACCGGAAGGCGATAGCTCGGCTTAAGAATAACGGTTTCGATCTGAGTTGGCGTAGAGACAGATATCATGAACAGTGTTGAATGAACGCACTGACTTTAATCTAGACCACTCCTTCTCAATTTGCGCACCAGCCCAATGGCATTTAGCGTACCGGGGGCAGAATAGACGTGAGGTTGAGCGCGAGATTCGGAAAGGCCAGCGGAGCAACGGAGTTGGGTTCAGTGAGGATGAGATGGTGGCTGTAACCCCTAGACGTTGGATTGCGAAAAATGTGGATCTGGCGATGCTTCAGGTCCAAGACCCAATAGTCAGCAATGCCAGCTTGGGCATACAGTTTATCTTTGATTTCGCAGTCTTGTTTCAGCGTCGTGTCGGCTACCTCCACGACCAGATAGACCTGATCGGGACGGGGATGCTGTTCGGCGTAATCCAAAACGTCGCCTTTAACCCATGCAAGATCCGGCTCTGGCTCTGAGAAATCATCCAGTTGAAGGGATCTTGCGTCCGAATCAGACCCTGGTTGCCAAGCTGATCGCGTAGCGCATTCGTCAGCAGGGACAGCGCCGTTACATGAGGGGTTCCCTTAGCAACCCTCAGGGTAATTTGTCCAGCCAGTAGTTCTGTGCGTTCGTTGGGGTCTAGAAGACCTAACTCGCTCATCCGATGATAGTCCTTGACCATCCAACGCTTGATGGCATTGGGGTCTAAGGTCAAGGGTTGTAGGGGTTTGAGAGAGGCCATTCGCACCCAAGAAATAGAAAGCGAGCATGGAGGGATTCGAACCCCCGACCCTCAGGACCGGAACC
>JBAVRC010000638.1:0-3496 GCA_049694615.1 Thermosynechococcaceae cyanobacterium
GTTTTAACCCAACCCACTTCTCCTCCGTGGTTTTATGCGCGCTACGAAAACCCATCCCCTGTCTTACGTACAGCGGGGCAGTGGCTGACACTCAAGGAAGCGCAAGATGCAGTCCTACTCCATGCGGTCATTGAAGACTACCTTTTCGAAGAGGACTGGAACGATTGGGCGGAAGAAGAGGACGAGCTGAATCTGAAGTAACCTAAAACCCAAGGGTTGAATTATCTCAGTCTCGACTCATAACCGGTCGGGCAATGCGTTTATTCTGGTTTAGCCCGTGCAGGGAGTCGTTTCGTCACTTGACCCAGTAAACCGCTCAGGATCGCACCACCCATCAAAATTCCCAAGGACGGCGTGAACAGAGGATCCCATAGCCGATACCAAAGGTCTAATCCCAGGGGAACTCCAGTTCCCTTGCCAATTAAGGCCACCACAAACCAAACAAAACTCCCTATCACGACAAAGGTATTGATCACCAAAAACGTGTTGAGTCCGTTGAGAAGCTTACTCATCATTTAGATTGCTACAACCTTACGTGTCCAACACCCAAGCTTTAACCTTTGCCAAGCTCGCCCATTCCGGTTTCCGTTCCAGCCCGTCGGCCAAACTTTGCTCCACTTCCGTCTTCAGTTCAGGAACCATGAGCAATTGTTGAATCATTTCAATATGGGAACGAACCCCCTTTTGCCCCGTTTCCAGCATGGCCATCACCAAATTAATCCGGGCCTGGGGATCTTCAGGGTTCAGCTTAACGGCTTTTTGGGCTGCTTTATAGGCCAAGGACGGTTTGTCCTGCAACAAGTACAACCAAGCTAAACAGGTCAAAGCAGGACTGTTGCGCTGGGCGCGATCGCATACCTCTTTGAACAAGGGGATGAGATCTTCTGCTGCATCCCCAGCCTTATACCGTTCAATGCCTTCGTTAAAAAGGTCTTCAACCGATTTGCTCATTCTTTTGGGCGCTTAGGTGGAAAATGAAGTCCCGCAGCCGCAGGTCTGAGCCGCATTGGGGTTGGTAAACTTAAACCCACCGCCGATCAGTGCCTCGCTGTAATCGAGTACCAATCCATAAATATACAACATGCTCTTGGGATCGGAGACAACTTTGAATCCTTCGTAATCAAAGACCTCATCCGAGGGCTGAATATTAGCGGGGTCTTCAAAGTCCATGGTGTAGGACATCCCGGAACAACCCCCGCCGCGTACACCGACACGGAGGCATAGATCTTGGCCATTTTTAGCCCGCAAATCTAACACATGCTTAAGGGCTGTATCAGTCATCAAAATGCCCTTTTGTTGGGTTTGGGTCGCGTTCGTCATAGCCGATTTCAACTCCAGCGTTTGGTTTGGGTCACCGAATGGACCTTAACTCCCTATTGTAGAACGCTCTTCGAGTCAAGCGTCAGGGTGTTGACCAATGCACACATTTTGCACAAAACATCAGCCAATGTGAGGATATGATTATGTATTGTGCGCACGGAAGCCTATGACTACCTCTACGCCGACACAACCCTCGTTGCGATTGCAGCAGCATACCCTCATCCGCCAACTGGCTGACTGTATTGAACAAACCTGGCACCAGCACCTAGACTTATCGCCTTACAAAGTCCCGGAAGGGTTGGGCTACGTCGAAGGCTGCCTCGAAGGAGAACGACTAGTGATTGAAAATCACTGTTATCAAACCCCCCAATTTCGGAAACTGCATCTGGAGTTAGCCCAGGTGGGCAATACCCTGGACATTTTACATTGCGTCATGTTTCCGAATCCCCAATATGCGCTCCCTATCTTTGGAACTGACTTGGTGGGTGGACGGGCAGGTATCAGTGCCGCGATCGCCGATTTGTCGCCCATTAACGCGGATCGATCCCTCCCCAGCACCTATCGCTCTGCATTGACTCGTCTTTCGATGCCGCAATTCTCCCAACCCCGCACATTGCCGGAATGGGGAGACATCTTTTCCGATTTCTGTCTGTTTGTCCGTCCGGTCGATGCCCAAGAAGAAGCCGCGTTTTTGCAACGAGTCCGAGACTTTCTTACCATTCACTGCCAAATTGCCCACGTTGCTGCGCCCCTAGACGCTTCCGGCGACATTCTAAACGTGCGAGCCGGACAACAAAATTACTGCACGAAACAGCAACAGAATGACAAAACCCGGCGGGTTTTAGAAAAATCCTTTGGCCCAGAATGGACTGAGCGCTATATGACGACCATGCTGTTCGATTACGCGGCTTGAGCCTTCCCATAAAACTGAAGGTGTCAGCCACTAAGATAAACAAATGTAACTGAATACGAAGATCAGTAACAACTTTACGACGGCATTGAATTCGCCAAAACCTATGCAGAGCAAGGAATCCATAGGTTTTACATTTTTTTAATCCTTGCTTCAGGGATCAACGCAGCAGATTGCACAAAATTTGCACAAATAGATTGCTTTAATCAGGGTGTTGGTTCATCAACCATTGAGACCTTGATTCAGTAAGGGTTAAGGGGTCGTGAATCCTCACATCAGATTGGTCTTGGGAGCGTATTAACGTTCAAGGCGATCCAATCTGAGGTGGGCATTACCCATACATTATCTGCACCTAAGTGGGGTCGTCCCGTCAACTGCTTTTCGTTAAGTGGTCCAGGCACCGATTGACCCTTCTCCACAAGTCTAATTACAGCGAGGTTAGCCTTGCTGACTGTCGTGTGCTTGTTGGTATTTGCGCCCTTAACTCAGTGGTTGAGACCGACTTCCCGTTAACGGTCAACGTTTAAGGAGTTTAGTTATGACCAGTTCCATGGCAGCAAGGCAGTTAGGGTTTGAGCCCTTCAGTGGTGCAAGCCCCGTCGAGTTGCGGACCCAGCGCACCGAAGACGATGTACAAGCAGTTCTTTTTGCCGCCTACCGACAGGTGTTTGGCAACGACCACATTCTGCAACATGAACGGCTGACGGGTGCCGAGTCTTTGCTGCGCCGAGGCGATATTTCTGTCCGCGACTTTGTGCGTGCCCTGGCTCAGTCCGAACTGTATCGACAAAAATTTTTCCAGTCAACGCCCCAGGTTCGTTTTATTGAACTGAACTATAAGCACCTGCTCGGACGTGCACCTTACGACGAGTCGGAAATTGCTTACCATGTCGATCTCTACGTTCAACAGGGATATGAAGCGGAGATTAATTCCTATATTGATTCCCCTGAATATCAAAACAATTTCGGTCAATCCATCGTCCCCTACAATCGTAGTTTTGCGTATCAAACTGGGAACAGAACCGTTGGATTTACCCGAATGTTCCAGTTGTATCGGGGTCGTGCCAATAGCGATCGCGCCCAAGGCAAAAACAAAGGGGCTTGGCTAACGCAAGATCTAGCCCTTAATACTTCCACCACCATTCGCACCTCTGGATTCGGTAAAGGGTTGGCCGGAAACAGCAGCAGTGGTCGTGGGCAACTCTATCGGGTTGTGGTGAACCAAGGCGATCGCGGTCGGACCCCTCAAATTCGACGCAGTGTTCG
>JBAVRC010000639.1:0-3650 GCA_049694615.1 Thermosynechococcaceae cyanobacterium
CTAGGGGGGCGACATCACAGCTTGTAACGCCTGTGTAGCAATGGATACACCAAAAGTGATAAGAAATAGATGGGCCAGCTTTCCCGAAAAAGCCCATCTAGGATAAATGATAGCAGAAGAATTTCAAATCGAGCTTAAAAACCAACTAACGAAAACTGAATATCTATTGCTAAGCCTCATTATTGTAGCGCTACAGATAGTCAAGAAAGTCAAGCTTGAAACGTTGTCTGAATCACTACCAATGCCAATTTTATTGGAGAGTCGTCGAAAAAAGTTACAGAGATTTCTGGATTTAGGAAAATTGAGTTTAGAGAAGCTTTGGTTGCCCTGCTTCAAGAAATTAATTGAACAAAGCTTAGAGTATGGCCAAACTGTGTACATTGCGATTGATAGGACAAATTGGGGGTGTATCAATATCTTGATGGTCAGTTTAATATGGGAGCGTCGAGCATGGCCAATCTATTGGGTACTTCTCGAAAAAGCTGGGAATAGCAACCTCGAAGATCAGAAGAAGATATTTAATCAAATACTACCTTTATTTGAAAATTACAAATCTGTGATTCTAGGGGACAGAGAATTCTGTTCTCCAAAACTCGGGAAGTGGCTAGGGGAGCAGGGTTTATACTTTTGTTTAAGGCAGAAAAAGAACATAAATATCAAAAATGGCGAGGAAGAGTTTAAGGAATTAAATGACCTAGGGTTGGGGCGCGGAATGAAGCTTTTTTTGAACAATATAAAAGTCTCAAAGGGGAACGGATTTGGAGGTATGAATATTGCCTGTAAGTGGAAGCGAAATTATAAAGGATTTTCCGCGAAGCAACCCTGGTATATCTTGACAAATTTTGAGAGTTTAGATCTAGCAATATTAGCTTATCAAAAAAGATTTGATATTGAAGAAATGTTCCGAGATTTCAAGAAAGGCGGATACAATTTAGAGGAGACACAAGTGTCTGGAAAGCGCCTGACAGTGCTAATTATGTTAATTGCAATTGCATATGTGACTGCGAGTCTTGAAGGTAGAATTATAAAACAAAAAGGAATACAGAATTATGTTGCTCGCGTTAGAGAGGCTAAACGTTCTCATCCCAGACATAGCAGTTTTTATGTTGGCTTGCATGCTCATAATTGGGTGAGTCTATTCAAAAATCAGATTGAAATTGTCCAAGAGCTAATGCGAATTAACCGAAATAAATTGCCTTATTATGTTAAAGGTCTACGAGCTATGGAGCTTGTCCAGTCTGTGTTATAGCCTTTATGTCGCCCCCCTAGCTTTACTACGAAGGAACGGTTACGGACATTACCCGGCGGAAACGAGCGGAAGAAGCTGTGCTAGAAAACGCACGCCAGCTCAGAGTGCAAAATCAGGCTCTCATTCAACTGGCCAAGAATCGTGCCATCAGTGAAGGGCAACTGGATGAGGCATTACAACACATCGCGTTTACAGCGACCGCTTTATTCTCGGTGGATCGAGTCAGTGTTTGGTTTTATGAAACCCATCCCGATCGACTCGACTGTTCTGTTTTACTCGACGAGGATTTTTATCACACGGATTCAGGGCTAAGCTTATTGGCCGCCGATTGTCCGATTTACTTTCAGTCCCTCGCCTCGGATCGCCTCATTGCGGCTTCAGAAGCTTGGATGGATTCCAGACTGTCAGAGTTACGTTTGGTGTATTTTAACAATCATCAAATTCGTTCCGCTTTAAGTGTGGCAATTTGCCAGAGCGATGGATTGTCAGGGATGCTTTGCTTAGAACAAAAAGATATGAGGCGAGATTGGTCCTTGGAAGAGGAAAATGTGGCCCGTTCTTTGGCGGATTTAGTGGCCCTTGCGATGGAAGCGCGCGATCGCAAACAAGCCGAGCAAGCCCTTGCCCATGCCAAGGAATTAGCCGAAAGTGCCAACCGAGCCAAGAGCCAATTTTTAGCCAACATGAGTCATGAATTGCGTACCCCTCTCAATGCCGTTATTGGATTTACGCAAGTGTTACGACGGGACGTGTCGCTCAATACGGAACAACAGGAACATATCAATATCATTAACCGTAGCGGAGAGCATTTGTTGGGTCTGATCAACGATGTTTTGGAGATGTCGAAGATTGAGGCGGGTCGGTTAGTTTTAGACACGCGTCATTTCGACTTAAATCGTCTATTGGAAACGATTGAGGGCATGTTTCGGCTCAAAACCCAGGAAAAAGGGATTGGGCTGTATCTAGAGCGATCGCCCCAGGTTCCCCGCTTTATTCGCGCCGATGAAAGCAAACTGCGTCAGGTGTTGATTAATCTCATCGGTAATGCCGTTAAGTTTACCCAAAAAGGTCAAATTACCGTCCGTTTAAGCGCTCATCCCTTGCCATCAGCCCTGCAATTACTGGTTGAAGTGGCAGATACGGGGTCTGGGATTGCCCCTAAGGAATTGGCCTCGTTATTCACGGCGTTTGTCCAAACGGAAACCGGGCGACAATCTCAGCAAGGAACGGGCTTGGGGCTTTCCATCAGTCGTCGGTTTGTGGAGTTAATGGGGGGACACATTCAAGTCCAAAGCGTGGTAGGACAGGGGACTCTTTTTTCCTTCCAGATTCCGGTGGAAGTCATCCCAGACCTCGCAGCTCAGGATGGCCAAGACGCACACGTTATCGGCATTGCTCCGGGCCAACCCCTGTACCGTATTTTGGTGGTCGATGACTTACCGGAAAACCGTTGCGTATTGGTCAAACTCCTCAGTCCCTTAGGCTTTGAAGTGCAAGAAGCGGCTGATGGTCAAGCAGCGATCGCCCTTTCGGAGTCCTGGTTACCCCATCTGATTTTCATGGATATTCGCATGCCCGTGATGGATGGGCTGGCCGCCACACGGGCCATTAAAGACAATCCCAAGGCCCACCAGCCCATTATTATTGCCTTGACTGCTAGTGTCTTCGATGAAGATCGTTATCTCATTGACGCCGTTGGTTGCGACGACTTTGTTTCTAAACCGTTCCGCGAAGAACACCTATTGGCCAAAATTGGTCAACATTTGGGGGTTGAATTTGTCTATGCAGCCTTGCAAATTCCACCCGTAGCATCCGACCCGAAGGATCAACGCACCAACGGCCAGCGTTCCCAACCTCAGCTCGATTTGGCCGCAGCGATCGCCACTATGCCTCCCGACTGGCAACGCCGCGTGCATCAAGCCGCCTGTTGCGGCGATGATGATGCCTTACAACAACTGGTCGCACAAATGCCTCACTCGTTGAGTACAGCTGTCCATCAGCTCGATCAATGGATCAACGATTTTCAATTTGCCCCCATCCTTGAATTAACCCACGACATTCTCCAGGTAAGCCCATGAACGATCAACAAGCCGATATCCTGGTGGTTGACGATCAACCCATCAACATTCGGTTGCTGGCAACCATGCTGACCCAAATGGGCTACAAAGTCCGCAAGGCCACCAGTGGGGAAATGGCCTTAACTGCGATTCGTGCTGCATTGCCCGATCTGGTCTTGCTGGATATCACCATGCCCCAGATGGATGGCTATGAAGTGTGTCGGACTATCAAAAGCGATCCCCAAACCAGCACGATCCCCGTCATTTTTGTCAGTGCCTTGGATGAGTCGATGGATAAAACCAAGGCATTTGAGGTGGGGGCAATCGATTATGTGGCTAAGCCG
>JBAVRC010000640.1:0-2385 GCA_049694615.1 Thermosynechococcaceae cyanobacterium
GAAATCCGGCAGAAATTCTTACACCACTGCAACAAAGCTGAGATTGAATGGCGACAATCCTACCTATCTCTGGATCGCACCCGTGGGATTCACGAATGTTATGCGCCGCATACGGAATTGATACAGGACGTTCAGCGTCAGATCGGTATTCCTGGTGATCGGATTTGGTTCGCTCAACGGTTGCAGCCTTAAATGCTGGATGGTAAAACAAGGTCAAACGTCATCGGGATTGATACCCAATGTCCGCAGCTTCTCCGCTAGGCGATCGGCCCGATGGCGCTCTGCTTCGGCGCGTTGGTGCTCCATGGCTTGCCCTTCCGCTCCCGTCGCAATGACTTGCCCTTGGGAGTCGCACCACCTTAACCACACCCGCGACACCGTATCCTCAAATGGTCCTTCCCATAACGTGAGTCCCAATCCAACCGTCTCTAACCCAATCGACTGGCCGACGGATGAAAGCCCCTCTTGTGCTGTGAGTTCCGTGTATCGGCCAGAAGCAAGGGTCCACACCCGCAAGAGTGCTCCATTCATTTCAGCCTTGCCCTGAATCTGGCGGAATGGGTCGAACACCACATAGTAAGGCACCCCAATTTGGGCATAAATCTCTTTTTTGCAAAGGGTTTTACCCTTGCGCTGAGACTTTGGACTCAGGGCTAACTCATCGCCCTCTTGATTGGAGACAATTTCAATGCAGACATCCGGCACTTTACCAAATTCCCAGACAAAGTAGGCCCGATTGCGGCGCTGGGACAAATCTTCAGCCCGCTGCACCCCCAAACTCAGCAACACATCGGGAACAATGGGATCGCCCTTGAGTTTGTAGAACAACCCCACATTCGCCGCAGCGAGAAAGGGGGACGAGAGTGCTTGAGCACTACAAAGCGCTTCCACCAACAATCGTTGTTGCAATTCAGATTGAAAATTGTCCACGGGGGTGTCGTCTTCAAGAACAAGATGGCTGATATCAAGCTCAGCAACGACTTCTGTGGTGTCCAGCAGTTGTTGGGTCATGGGGCGCACTCAGAACCCGATAATTTATTATCCGCTAAATTGGACTGTAGGAGACGTCTCAGTTCATATGGGCAAGAGCCGCTACCTTTGTCAGCTTGTCTGCGCCTAGTCCATCGAGTTCATCCAAACTGAGCCAACCATCCCTAACCAGCGTGGCAAAAACAAAAATGAGTACGGAATATCGGTAGTCATATTTGCCATCGATATCATGCCGCCTCGCACTCAAGAAGTCATGCAAACCCCACATATCCTGAAGCTCAACAATTTCACTTGCCTTAATTTGGACTTCCTTAATCAAGGCATGGATCTCTCGCTTATAAGCTATATCTAACGCTGCTTGAGCCACACTCTGCTCGGTCTTAGACCAATCTTGATCGCTTGCTGGTGTCATTGAAATTCAGAATCTATATTATTGATTGAACCCGGTCTTATAACCATTATTAATGATTATAATAAGTTTTGTGTCATAAATCCATGGCTCAACCTAATTTTTATGATTTCTATAGATTTTGATTGAGTTCGCTGCCGCAGACCTTTCAAGATCCCTTTGCCTGTGGTAGGAGATACCAAGGGATCTGGGGATAATCATGATGTTCCCTATGGTAATGGCCAAAATGATAGCAAGTAACCAATGAAATTAGGATCGAGAAAGATCTAGATTGAGTACGGATAAGAATAGGATTTAATCGATTAAAGTTCTCTCGATGGGGCAAATAGGTGCCAAAGAAAAATAATTGTATTGAGCTAAGAATTAATGGTACTACCCAAAATAAAATAAAATTAGCAAAAGAAATCTGAAAGATTTGATTGACACTCAAAAATACAAAGCACCAAGCGATCAAGAAAATAATCATAGAACGAATCTGTAAATATTCGCCAACAAACTTTAAATACCAGCTAAAGGGATCAGAGTGGATGCCATCATGGAAGTCTGGATCGCCAACTTGACCTGTGTGTTTGTGGTGTTTTTTATGATTGGTGCGACATTGTCTATAAGGTAGAAATGCATACAACTTAACTGCAATAAAACCTACCCAATCATTAATTTTTTGATTATGGGGTGCTAAGTTGGAATGCATCGCATCATGAGCAACAATAAACAGCCCTGTATGGAGAAAAGTACGTCCCAAAATAAAAATCAATAGCTCAATCAATGGAATAGTTGATCGCTGTAAGGGCAGTAATATCAATAAACTCGCAACCCAAAGACTGAAGATCGCGATCGCGACAATCAATCCACTGACTGTATCCTCTCTAACTATTTTGGATTGTGAATTCAAGGTTTGCATATCTTATACCAATTCTAAGAAGTCTTGCTACATATAAAAGATCCCCCTAAATCCCCCTTAAAAAGGGGGACTTTGATCTATTCCC
>JBAVRC010000641.1:0-4344 GCA_049694615.1 Thermosynechococcaceae cyanobacterium
GATGGAGCCGACGAAGTCGATCCGCAGAAAAACTTGATCAAAGGGGGTGGGGCCGCGCACACCCGAGAAAAAGTCGTCGACTCCCTGGCTGAGCTATTTATCATCGTGATGGACCAGTCCAAGTTAGTAGATGTATTGGGTTCCACCTTCCCGGTGCCCATTGAAGTGTTGCCCATGGCGATCGCCCCAGTCACCCGTGCCCTAGAAGCCTTAGGCGGCAAACCGGAACTGCGCATGGGTGTCAAAAAAGACGGTCCTGTGATTACCGATCAAGGCAACATGGTGTTGGATGTCACCTTTGGGGCGATCGCCGATCCCGTTGCTTTGGAACAAACCCTCAACAATATTCCCGGCGTACTGGAAAACGGAATTTTTGTCAATGTTGCCGATGTAATCTTAATTGGCGAAATTCAAGATGGACAGCCCATTGTGCGTGAGATGTAACGGCTATGGCGCTAGTTCTCAGCTAGAAGGCAACCCACCTCTGATCGATTAGCGTTCAGGGGCTTTAGTGCACGGTTATCGTGAGACATGCCATGACAAACCAAGACCAGCCTGACCACACAGAAGAAACTGCCGCAAGATATTTGACGGCATTACTGCTGCTAGATCTGCTTCAGCTTCAAGATGGAATTCGTTGCATTGACTGCGGTGCTCTTGCAGTAGAAGGAGAACAAAAACAAACCTGGACGCTGTTGGCTGAAGCCGGATATGCAGAGGTGATCGGATTTGAACCGCTCAAAGAAGCGTGCGATCAACTCAACTCAGCACCCGATCTGCCAAAGTCTATTAAGTATCTACCGTATGCCATTGGCGATGGCAAGACGCATACCTTGAGGGTAACCAATTTGCCTATGACATCGTCTCTGTACGAACCCGCCAGGGCAACTTTGGATCTGTTTTCCAATCTTGGCGAGGTAACGCAAGTCGTCAACCATCAAGACGTGGAAACACAGCGGCTAGATGATATCGCCGATCTCGGTCGTATCGACTTTATGAAGTTAGACATTCAAGGGGCTGAGCTGATGGCCCTACAAAATGCAACGAATACGCTAAAGGGAACCAGCGTGATTCAATGTGAAGTTGAATTTGTTGAGCTTTATGAAAACCAGCCGCTTTTTGCCGACATCGATGCTTTTCTTCGATCTCAAGGCTTCTGCTTTTTAAAGTTTACTTACACGTTGGGACGCCCGTTCAGGCCATTGGTCATCAATAATGATCCAAACCTACCCATTTCGCAAACCCTTTGGGGGGATGCTGTTTACGTGAAGGACTTTCGCCTGCGCCATCAATGGGAAGATCGAATTTTGCAAAGTGCGGCCTATATTCTGCATGAGTTTTATGAGGGCTTTGACCTTGCCCATTTATTTGTTCAGGAACTTGATCGCCGACACGGTACGAATCGCTCATCTGACTACCTTTCTAATTTTCTTGGGATTTCGAGTGAATCTACTTCGGGCTGATCGCAATGATCTATTTCGGTTAGATCAATGCCGAATACCAGCAATTCTATGAAATATCGACGGTTTGGCCGCACTGAATTACAAATGCCTGTCTTTTCCTGTGGGGGCATGCGCTACCAGTTCAAGTGGCAGGATATGCCGCTTCAAGATGTGCCCCTGGACAATCAACAGAATCTAAATACAACCATTCGTCGGGCGGTGGATTTGGGCATTACCCATATTGAAACTGCACGGGGGTATGGTTCTTCTGAAATGCAACTGGGCCAAATTTTACCCCAATTGCCCCGCGATCGCCTGATTGTCCAAACCAAGGTTTCCCCCCTAGCCAATGCCACAGACTTTCGGGCAACCGTGGAAAAGTCTTTGGCCTATTTACGGCTGGATTATGTGGATTTGTTAGGGATTCATGGTTTAAATAATCAAGCGTTATTGGACGATACCGTCAAGGTTGGCGGTTGTCTGGAAGTCGCCCAACAACTGCGAGCCGAAGGTAAAGTCCGCTTCATTGGATTTTCCACCCATGCCCCAACGGAAATCATTCAGCAAGCGATCGCCACTGATGCGTTTGATTATGTAAACCTGCATTGGTACTACATCTTTCAAACCAATTGGCCCGCCATCTTGGATGCTCAAACCCACGACATGGGGGTATTTATCATCAGTCCCTCGGACAAGGGCGGGAAGCTTTATCATCCGCCCCAAAAACTGATAGACCTCTGCGCTCCCCTCAGTCCAATGGCATTTAACGATCTGTTTTGTTTGAGTCATCCCCAAGTCCATACCCTGAGCATTGGTGCAGCTCGCCCCTCAGACTTTGAGGAACACCTCAAGGTACTGGATTGGTTAGAACAGGCCGATAAGATACTGCCACCCATCTTGGCACGGCTCGAAGACGCGGCGATTACTGCCCTTGGCGAAACTTGGTATAAGACTTGGCATGAAGGATTGCCGACTTATGATGTAACCCCTGGCAACGTCAATATTCCCGTCATTCTCTGGCTCTGGAATTTAGCCCAAGCTTACGACCTGGAAGATTACGCCAAAATGCGCTATAACCTTTTAGGAAATGGTGGGCATTGGTTTGCCGGACAACCAGCCCATGGGATTGAGTCCCTAGATTTGCACCCCTACTTGGTCAAAAGTCCCCACGCCGATAAAATCCCCAAGTGCTTAGCCGATGCACATGCTCGTTTTGGCGCTCAGGCCGTGCAACGCCTCTCCCAACAGACGTAAATAGCAAACGGGATACAGCAATGTTTTCAAATTTGTTTACCATGCAGATGGTGTTGTTTCTTAACTCTTCTTGAGGGTGTCCTGAATCATGGATAGTGGACAACTGGCACGCTATATCGAGGAAACAGACGGTATTTCTAAGCCTTGGCTCTTGGTTCAACTGCGACTCAAAAAACTAGAGGAGCGTCGCCATACCCTCTCTGATGATGAATATATGCAGGAAGTGCAGGAACTCTATCAAGCGTCGGTCGATTTGGGCGAATGGTGGGTGGGCATTGAAGATGAGGTCTTCGGTCAAAAGTAACGCTAGAGAATAAAGGTTCTGTAGGCAATCCATCCGAGAGGTTGACAACGATCATGCCAATGCAATCGAGCAATCCCTCTAACAACTCGACGATCCGTACGCCTATCTTTTTGGTTGGAGCAGAACGTTCGGGGACGACGCTGCTGCGGCTAATGCTGGATCACCACCCACAGATTGCGTTTTGCCATGAGTTTGAATTTGCCTTTGAAGGATGGCAGGACAACCAGTGGCCCGATCTAGACCGCTATCGCGATTGGCTCGTTCGCGATCGCATTTTTAGAAGCGCTGCTGTTGAAATTGATCCGCAGTTGGATTATCCAGCGTTGATCAACAGTTTCTTGATCCAAAAACGCGATTGCGATCAAAAAAAGCTGGTCGGAGCAACCCTGCATCGATATTTCGACCGTGCCGCTAAGATTTGGCCGCAGGCTCGTTTTATCCATTTGGTCAGGGATGGTAGAGATGTTGCTATCTCGACCACTCGAATGGGCTGGGCTGGAAATGTTTGGACTGGCAGTCAAAACTGGCTGGCTGTAGAAACCTTATGGGATGAATTTCGGAGCCAAAAACTGGCCCAAAATTACTTTGAACTAAAGTACGAAGATCTGATCTACGATCCTGTCGAAAATCTCACCAAACTCTGCCAATTTCTTGAGGTTCCCTATAATAATGCTATGCTGAGCTATCCTCAGGACACAACCTATGAGCCACCGAATACAGGACTGGTTGAACAATGGGGACGCAAATTATCCTCCCATAAAATCCGATGGGTTGAGTGCCGTATTTCCAATTTATTGCTTGCACGAGACTATACCTTGAGTGGATTACCGGTCCAGCCTTTGTCAGTTTGGGAAATAATATATCTGCAAATACAAGATATATGGGCACGCGCCCTGTTTTGCGTTAGACGCTATGGTTGGCGCTTATATATTCTGAATTTTCTGGCGCGAAAATTGAGATTGCAGTCGCTACTGCACAACACCCAACTCCAAATCGATACCATTGTAGAAGCGCATTTGCAGTAGGAGCGAAGCATTCGGTCAATCCGTCCAGAGGCAAGCATGACCCATTCTTTCCTATCGCCAGCTGTTTGGGCAAATACCCTGAAACAGGGACTAACGGCTTTGTTGCGGCCCAGGTGCCCTCTCTGCGATCGCCCTGCTGCTGGGATATTCTGTATTGCTTGCAACCGCCGCTTATCGGCTTGTCAAAGGTCTAACCCCCTAATTGCCCAGGCAGGAATGCCCCTGCTCTACGGTTGGGGCACCTATGCCGGATCGCTAAAACAGGGGTTGGCCAAACTGAAGTATGAGCATTGTGCTGCAATTGCGGAACCCTTTGGGC
>JBAVRC010000642.1:0-2451 GCA_049694615.1 Thermosynechococcaceae cyanobacterium
ATTTAAAGTGGGAACAGCGCTATCGCGAGTATGAGCCTGCATTAACGAAAGCGATTGAAGAGACCTTGTCTAGCGTGTCGCCTGAGATTCAAAATGAAGCGAGTAAGACCGATCAAGCCAATACAAAGCTTGTCGCGATGGAGACCAAGGCATTCGATCTGATTCGCAAGGGAAAGTCTAGCGATGCACTCGCACTGCTGCTAGGAGATCAATACCAGCAGTACAAAAAAGTCTATGCGGAAGGCAACCAAAATGTTTTGGATCAAATTGAAGCGTCGATTCAGCAGCAGCTTCAGCGCTATCAACAGGGGCTTTTAGGGGCGATCGCATTTTCTGGCGTTACCCTCACCCTTCTTATCAGTGCTTGGGTTCTCGTGCTGTTAGCGATCCGGGACTACATCCGCGATCGCCAATTGGCTCAGTTGGCTGTGCAACAGTCCCAGGTCGATCTCAAGCGCCTGAACGATAACTTGCGGGCCGAAGTTGAGACCCGAACCCAGCAGGAGGAAGAGACCCGGAGAGCAAGCGAGCAACTTCAAGACGATATTGGTCACTTGCTGGATGTGGTTTGTTCGATTGAAGAAGGAGACTTAACGGTTCAAGCCGAGGTGAATGATCGGGCGACGGGGTTGGTGGGAGACACCCTGAACCGACTGGTTGAAGCCTTGGGACGCGTGTTACAGCAAGTGTCAACGGTGACTGACCGAGTGGCGTTGAGTAGTACACGCCAAGAAGACATTGCCTCGGCTGTGGCTCAAAGTACAACGCAGCAGGCCCAATCCGTCATGGGCGTTCTATCCCTTGCCGAACGGGTGCGGCAGTCCGCCCAAAACGCCGCTTTGCAATTAGGGGAAACGAACCAATCTTTGATTGCCCTGCAAGGTGCCGTGGAGACAGGACAAGTTGAAGTAAAAGTCCTAAACCAGGGCATCTCGGTTTTACAAGAGGGGAGCGATCGCATCGTTCAGCAAATCAAAACCCTGGGCGAATTTGTGGGGTTAGCGGACGAATTCGTGCAAGCGCAAAGCGAAATTGCAACCCAGACCCAGATCTTAGCGCTCAATGCCTCTCTGGTTGCCGCTCGCGCCGCCGAGCAGCGCGATCCCCAGCAGTTTTCATTAGTGGCTCGTGAGTTTGAGTCGATTGCAGCTCAGATTGATCGCTTAGCGCAACAGACCAATAAAGAGCTAACTGCCCTGGAACAGCAAAGTACGCAAATCCATCTCGTCGTCTCCGATGTCGATGCCGAAGTTCAAAAGCTCGGTGGATTAGTAGAAGGATTTACCCAGAGTGTCAGGCAGACACGGGATATTTACCAAAATGTGCAGTTAGTTGCAGAACAGGCCGTTCATTCGGGAGAAAGCGTTGTACGGACTAGCGAGGCGATCGCAACGGCATCAGACTCTACCTCGCAAGCAGTGGAAGAGATTGCCCAACTCTCTCGCCAAATTGCCCAGCAAAGTCAGGTTGCGCGCGAAATCTCTGGACAACTGACCCACCTCTCCCTACAAGCTGTTCAGAATATTCAAGTCTTCAAGCTACCGCATGTGCCGTTGATGGATGAAAGCATAAATGAAACCCTGATGACAGCCAATGCTGTTGGAGTGTGATTGCACGGTTAGCCCCCGTTATACCTCGCCTTTGTTTATTGGTTTTAGGACAATTATGATGACTTCTGCAGAAACCTTAGGATTGCCCAATCAAAGTCAGCCTGGGGCAACGCAACCCGTACCCGCATCCAGCGACAACCGAACCGTCTTCCAACGAATTCAATCGGCATTGCAAGCACACCTAGTCGGTACGATTACCGTTTCGTTGTTGTTTGGTCTTGCCCTAACGGGAACCTCTGCCTGGAATATCTGGCGTATCTATCAGGGGTTGCAAAACACCGTAGCAAAGCAGTTCCTGCTTCAAGACCTGAGCGGTGAAATTATTCACTTGGACGAAGTGCTGACGATGTCTGCTCGCATGGCAGCCAGTACGGGAAATACCAAGTGGGAAGATCGTTACAATACTTACGTTCCTCAACTGGATAGCGCCATTAGCACTGTGTTGAAAGAGGTTCCCGCTTCAGAGCAGTCGAATCCTGAACAAACCGATATTGCCAATAAAAAACTGGTGGACATGGAAACCCAGTCCTTTGCGTTAGTCCGCCAGGGAAAATCTGGGGCGGCCCTTCAGTTATTACTGGGCACCCAATACGAAACCCAAAAGAAAATTTACAGCGCAGGGATTAACGAAACGCTCAACACCGTTAAGAAGAATGTTGCCGCTCAGTTGCAGGACTATCGCACCAGCTTGCTCTGGGCCGTGGTCTTTGCCGCAACCAGCGTCCTCCTCCTGGCTGCGAGCTGGTTTATTGTATTGCTGGCGGTTAGAGGCTACATTCTGGATCGCAAAGCAGCTAAGTTGTCTTTGCTGACCTCTCAAGAAAGCCTCATGACGTTGAAC
>JBAVRC010000643.1:0-11031 GCA_049694615.1 Thermosynechococcaceae cyanobacterium
GCCTCATCCGTGGAGGGTTGTGTGGTGGGAATCGGCTTCAGCTCCGTAATCTTAAAGGCCAATCCGCCCAACAAAATGGGGATGCCATAGGAAAACCCAACCAGATTAACCGTTGCATTCTCAAAGAAGTAAGCAACAATGCCCGCAACGGTCATGGCGCTGCCTAAAGTGATACCCAGCGATGCAAGTGAAATTTTCCGTAGCATGATGATGTCATAGATGTTCTATAGCCATCCTAATGAATTTTGAGGCCCCGTGCCGATCTATAAAGTCCACACAGCGCTCGGCTCAGCGGTAGTTATTAAACTGCAAGGCCACGGGCAAGTCCTCTTCCTTAAGGCGTTGCATCACCGCTTGCAGGTCATCCTTAGATTTGGCCGAGACCCGTACCGCATCCCCTTGAATGGAGGATTGTACCTTCTTGAACTCATCTCGAATGAGCTTAGACAATTGTTTGGCAATCTCAGTCGTTAGACCCCGCTTTAGGGCAATTTCTTGGCGAATGCGACTACCGCTAGCTGACTCGATTTTTCCGTAGTCAAAAATCTTCAGCGATAAATTACGCTTGGCTGTTTTAGTCTGTAAAATAGAGTGAACAGCCTCTAATGTGAATTCGCTATTGGTATTGATAATAATGTGGGTTTTGTTAAGTTCAAGGGTTGTTTTTGTGTCTTTGAGATCGTAACGAGTTTTGATTTCTCGCTCAGTTTGGTCCACTGCATTGACCAGTTCTTGCCAGTCGAAATCGCTGACAACATCGAAGGAAAAGGTATCTGCCATAATATATATCGCCGTAATTCGAGTGTGTGGAGTTTGGTTTTGTCACGGAACTTAGCACAGGCTGTAGGATTCCTGTGCTAAATCGGCTGGAAATCTGTGATGCGGGGCATCGGCTTAGTCGTCTTTGCCGACAATACGTTGCTTGATTTCACTATAGTCTTCTAACAATTCCCGACGGGTATCGGCATAGAGCAAGTAGCGCACGACAAACCATCCGGTAAAGCCCAAACCAATCAACTCAAAGGTGGGTGCAAACAAAGGAATGGTGTTAAGGCGAGTCAAGACCCCATCGGCGACAGCAATTCCTAACCCCGCAGCTAAAACGATTCCTATTGTTGTTAAGGGTTTGCGGTATTCTCCAAAGGTTTCGTTGAAATAATCAGGAAACAGAATTAAAAACCGCAGAATTTTCTCAGCCTGTTCGCGCCATTCTGAATTCAGGAGGTCTTGGTCCGAACGGGGCAATTTGAGCAAGGTGCCTGGTAGGGCTGTACTGGCCTCTAAAGGGTCAGGCAAATCGGCATCAGCATAAACAGGCGCCGTGTTGTCGGAGGGGTTGCTTAGATTTTGAGTGTCAGGCATCATGGGTCACCTCTAGCGTGTGTCAGGGTAGTTCTACATTGCCTGCGTTAAAGCAAACGTAGTCAAGAATACTCAAGGCATTTTAGGCGAAAATCGGAAGATATGGGTCTGCGGCCTTTAGAAACGGTGCGGTGGCATCTTTGGGAGACAGTAAGGGTTCAGCAATCGGCCAACGGATGCCAAGGTCAGGATCGTTCCAGCCAATCCCGTATTCGTCGCCGGGGGTGTAGAAGTCGGTACATTTATAAAGGAAGTCGGCGGTTTCGCTGAGGACACAGAACCCGTGGGCAAAGTTGGGCGGCACATAAAGTTGTCTTTTGTTCTGGTCGGAGAGGACGGTTCCGTACCATTGGCCGAAGGTGGGGGAACCTTTCCGAATATCGACTGCAACATCAAAGACTTCACCTTGCACCACTTGGAGCAATTTACCTTGGGGGTGCTGAAGTTGATAGTGCAGACCCCGGAGGGTGCCGCGCTGCGATCGCGAATGGTTATCTTGGACAAACTTGGCTTGAATCCCTAGATCCCAGTATCGTTTTTCGTGGTACGACTCATAGAAAAAACCGCGATCGTCTTTGAAGATACGAGGTTCGACAAGGAGCACTCCTGGTAATGAAGTTTCGAGGATTTGCACAGGTCTTGACCTTTTTGTCCCAGGATTGACAATTGTTTGAGGGAATAATGCACCTGATCTGGCAAGCCCAAATCTTGCCGTCGCATTATATCAATTTTGCTACGAAATGAACGCAGGGTGCTATTGGCCTAGGACAACCGATGAGGAGGCAGAGTTACGATTTCTGTTAGGATAAGCATTCGCCGGGACAATCCAGTCTGTTCTTGGCAATGTTGCAATGGACTCATGTCAGTCCTTCAACCGACCTCCATATTTACTGCTCTTAGGCTGGTTCCGGTCTCTTATCCGGGATAGGGGCACCACTAAGAGCAAGGGTATTTATGAGTTTTCGTAACCTCGGTCTTACGACCGACCTACTTCGTGCTGTGTCTGAGCAAGGCTACAGTGAGCCAACGCCCATTCAGCAACAGGCAATTCCAGCTATTTTGCAAGGGCAAGACGTGTTTGCTAGTGCCCAAACGGGTACCGGAAAGACGGCGGGGTTTACCTTACCGCTCTTGCAACGCCTCAGTGCCACCCACCCCAACAGAGGGTATCGATCGCCTCGGGCACTGATTCTGACCCCCACTCGCGAATTGGCGGCTCAGGTCGGCGACAGTGTGCAAACCTATGGCAAACATTTACCGCTACGATCAACGGTGGTCTATGGTGGGGTCGGTATTGTGCCGCAAATCCAAACCCTCCGTCGGGGGGTTGATATTTTAGTGGCTACGCCGGGGCGACTTTTAGACCATGTGGGACAAAGAACACTCGATCTGTCCCAGGTCGAAATTCTGGTGCTGGATGAATGCGATCGCATGTTGGATATGGGCTTTATCCACGACATTCGCAAAATTCTGGCTGGACTGCCCGCATCCCGACAGACGCTGATGTTTTCTGCCACCTTTTCTAAGGCCATCCAGCAGTTGGCGAAAACGCTACTCAAGTCTCCCACCTTCATCGAAGTCGCGCCTCGGAACACTGCTGCTGAGCAGGTCACTCAGATTGTGCATCCGGTCGATCGCAATCGCAAGGGAGATTTGCTGGCGTATATAATTAGTTTCCATAACTGGCGGCAGGTGTTGGTGTTTACGCGTACAAAACATGGGGCCAACCGTCTGGCGGAGCAGTTGACCAAAGATGGGCTGAAAACCACGGCCATTCATGGCAATAAAACCCAGGCGGCGCGCACCCGTGCCCTCAACGATTTTAAGCAGGGTAAGGTTCGGGTCTTGGTGGCGACGGATGTGGCCTCTCGTGGTTTAGATATTGATCAACTGCCTTACGTGGTTAATTTTGATCTCCCCAATGTGCCTGAAGATTATGTGCATCGCATTGGTCGGACGGGTCGGGCGGGCAATGAGGGTCGGGCGGTCTCTCTGGTCTGCCGGGATGAATATCCATTTTTGAAAAGCATTGAGCGGTTGCTCAATCGTTCCATTGCTGAAGAAGTGATTTTAGGATACGAGCCAACCTCGTCGGTCCAAACGGAAGCGGCTCAATCCCATCGTAAGCAGGCGAATCAAAACCAAGGTAAGCAGGCAAAAGGCCAAGCGACCTCCACCCAAAGCAAGAAATCAGGGGGACGCGATCGCAAACGGTTTCGGACTGCTTAAGCGTTATCTGGAACAGGCGGGTGCGTTGAATTAACCCACAGAGGCTACACTCGAATCAAAAATGTGAATTTACAAAACCGCTGGTATGCCCCTATCCTGCTCTATCGAATCCTTAACCCTATCCCCCATTTGGTCTTCCGAGGATAAACAGTCTTGTCTCTTTCATGGCGATAGCTTAGACCTCATGGCGTCGCTGCCCGCCGAAAGTGTGGATTGCATCTGGACCGATCCGCCTTATAACCTGTCCAATGATGGCATGACTTGTGTTTCTGGGCGGATGGTGAAGGTGAACAAAGGCGACTGGGATCGGAGCCAGGGGGTTGAACAAGATCATGCCTTTAATAGGGCCTGGTTGTCAGCTTGTTATCGTTTACTCAAACCCACCGGAACGATTTGGGTCACTGGCACGTTGCATGTGTACCCATCGGTCGGATTTGCCATGCAGCAACTTGGTTTTCGGGTTTTAAATGACATCATTTGGGAAAAGCCCGCCCCCCCTCCCAATTTAGGATGTCGTTGTTTTACCCACTCGACAGAACTAATTTTATGGGCGACCAAAGCACACAAGGGCAAGGCACAATATACGTTTAATTACAAAGATATGAAAGCCGAGAACGGCGACAAACAGATGAAAAATGTGTGGCGAATTCCTGCCCCTGGCAAAGAGGAAAAACAATATGGAAAACATCCAACCCAAAAACCCATTGAACTGGTGGCCCGTTGTCTGCGCGCCAGCACCAATCCCAATGATCTGGTGTTCGATCCATTTTCGGGTTCCGCTACCACAGGGGTAGCTGCCTTATCTCTAACCCGCAGATTTATGGGTTGTGAGGCAGATGCAAGCCATATTGAACTTTCAACCAAACGGTTAGCCAATTGTATTTAATTTTAATTAAGTTAATAAAATTAATAATTCTAAGAATTTTCTAGAGAGATGTCGTGAAACATCAATTGATTATATTTCTGCTGGCCGCTGGACTGGGTCTGGGCCTAGGAGGCGTTATTCGCTATCGTTTACAGAACACTCCCAGTGCCCAGATTGAGATGTCTGGCGACTCCGTTGAAATCCCCTTTGAGATCTATGGTCGACACCTATTCTTAAAAGGTCGTCTGAACGATACAACCCCCTCAGATTGGATTTTAGATAGTGGGGCTGCAGATGTCTTTATAAACGAAGCTAAAACAAAGGCATTGCAGCTTAAGCCCCCAACCCATAACCTTCTATCTGGCGATTGGGGGAGCCGCTCCACAACCGATGTGTCTGGGGTTGTTTTGCAATTGGGGCCGCTCATTCTACGCGATCGCGAGTCTGCCAAGATTCCCCCGGCAGAAATGGATGGGTTAAATCAATATTTCGGTCGTCGTTTCGATGGGATTCTTGGCTATGAATTTTTTGAGCAGTTGGTCACTGAAATTGATTTTCGTCGCCGTCAGGTCAGACTATTCCGTCCCCAAACCTATCGCTATCAGGGAACTGGACTACGGATTCCGCTCCAGATGGATGGCGATCGCCCCTATGTTGAGGCTACCATTTCGCCTTACGGCTTGCAGCCCCTGAAGGGTCGATTTTTAATTGACACAGGCAGTAATGGCGCTTTAGGTCTCACAGCGAGCTGCGGTCTAGATCGCAGATTAATCGCGGCTGCACCCCGAACTTTAGCGCGACCGTTGACCACCTTCACAGGAACTGAAGAGGTCGTATTAGGGCGTGTTCAGAAAATACAAATGGGTTCGCTGCAGATTGAACAACCGCTGACCGTCTTTGGTGCAAATACGTCGGGCGTGTGCGATCGCGTTGCGGGTAAAATTGGTAATCAAATTTTGCAGCAGTTTAAAACAATTTTAGACTATCCACAACGGCAAATGATTTTAGAACCCTATGCCACTCCCCCCATTGCCAACGCTTACGAGTACGACTTAAGCGGTCTATGGTTGCAGGCGACTGGCCCCCAGCTCAACACCTATCGCATTGGGGCGGTCTATGCCAACACACCTGCTGCTGCCGCCAAAATACAACCGGGCGACGTTCTGAAGCAAATCGACGGCCAGCCTGCAACTCAGTTTTCTTTGGCACAACTGAGGCAACATTTTAGCCAATCTGGACAGACGATCAATGTGACCATTGAACGCAATAAACAAGCATTCTCAGCTCGTTTTCTGTTACGTCCTTTGCTATAAACGCAGCTTTTTTGTCAGGTTTTATCTCTCAAAATTTACAAAGAAATTCTACAATAATACCGTGGCGATGTAGCGCGTCTCGGACGGGTAGCCAATCATCATTATCGACTGCATTGTAGATGGGAGGTTTTATCGGATGTGCGATCGCCACAGCAACAAATTTTCGATCGCTTGGATCGAAGTTCGCAAGCGCAGGATCGTCAGGAAACTCAGCGAAGCTCCCATCAGATAATTGAGTAATATGAATTTGGCAGCAACGCTTTGGGTTGGCCCTGTTTGTCAGAATCCACTTCAGAAAAGCATCTCCAACACCAGGTTGACCTGTAGGGGAAACTTTGTTGTAATATTCCCGTAAAATATGCCATTAATCGTCAATGACAACAGTACCTTGTTTTACAAGACCCTGAAGATGGTGAACACAAGCGAGAATACATTCTGCCGAGGCTTGAGGCGATTCTCTACCGTTGGCAACGATCAAAACATTTGTATCGATTACAGCCAACATTAGGCAACTTTTCCAGCCGTCTGGCGCTTCATAGCAGCTTCTGTCATGGCGACAAGATCCCCTATTTCATCGCCGAAGAATTGGTCTGGCCAATTGGCGATATTGCCAAACAGATCAATGTCAAGATTGGTCAAGGTAGATTGCCCAGCAGTATTTAGATCACAGAAGTAAAGCGCGGCATCTTGGTTAGTGATATTTTCTGCCTCTGCAATACGACGTTGTAAACGGCGGAGCAGATGTTCACTGTGACTCTCCACGATGATTTGGATATTACGAGTTTTGATTGCATCAATGAATACATCGGCCAATCCTGCTTGGATAGAAGGATGTAGATGAATTTCGGGCTGTTCAAGAATAATAGTTGAACCTTCTGGAGCGTAGTAGCAAAGCACTAATACTGGCAAAATTTGCGACACTCCAAAGCCAACATCTGTAATGAGAACTTCGGATGCTTTTGAAGTCCGACGAACTCTTACTTCGTAATCTTTACGATTTTCGGCAATTGCTTCCAGACGAAAGTCGTCAATCAGCTTCAGATCTCGCAACCAGTGAGCAATTATTTCTTCAATCGTTTCGCGCCGCTTCCCTTTACCCCGACTGATCTTGGGTAAAGATCTGGATGCAAGGAGTGCTTGAACAGCCAGTTCTCCCCGTCTTCCGACATCTTGGTGTTGTCCTCCTGCCCATGAGTAGCTCCGCTTTGGGTATTCCCGCAATGGTCCAAGATAATAAATATTTTGGAACAGCCCTTCAAAAGCCAGAACAAAATCTGACAGAAAACCCATGTTTTGATAATAGCCACTCGCTTGATCGGGAAATCCGTAAGCTTTTATTGGTTTTGGGAGCGACCAATCCCGTCCTTTTACTCGTTTTGCATTGTAGCCCTCAGCAATAAGTCTATATTCTTGATGAGCAGATAGCTTGGCTTTTTGTTCTTTTTCCATGCCAAATTGATATTGATTTCCTTTAGACTGAAATGAATAGCTGAAGCGATTTACTCCAATATCATTATTATCTAAAGCAATACTAGCCTGAAATTCGAGATCGTTGATTGTAAATAGATTGAGGCTTTTGCTAGATTCTGGGTCACTTATTTTTAATGCTTTTGGCAGCTTCCAATTCAGTGTAAAGTCAACTGACTGAGGAATTTCGTGTTTGTGGGCAATATCGAAATGGGTTCCTAAATCAACATAAGCTTGCTCATCTCCAGTGTGCAAAATACGCTGCCGATCGCTCGACTCTACGGTCTGTTTCAGCATTAACAAGAATTGCAGAATAGAGGTCTTCCCAGAGCTATTAGTGCCGAAAAAACCAGTGAGAGGAGCCATGCGGATATTACCTGTTTTTCTCCAGGATTTGAAATTCTGAAATTGCAAAGCAGTTAACATGTAAATCGCTCTATTAGAAAAGAAAAGGATCTAGAAAAATTTTAATAATCTTGATGAAAAGTATAAGTATTTATTGTTTAAACTGTGTATCGATTAATATTTTTAAGGAGTTTTCTAAGAATTTATGAACTGGGATAGTATTACACTGCAAATTCATTCACCATCTTATTTACGATTCTAGTGACTCACTTAACGTTGATGCTCGAATATAGAGTGATTACTGTTTATGAAACACGATATAGACTGATATATTTATAAGCTAATTATCTCCATGAATTTCCAATCCAGAAAGTCGTCCTTCTAAAGGTTCGTATTCATCCTCTGACAGCCAAAACTGTGCATCTTCATAACTTTCACATTTTTTTATGATTCGATAACCTTCAGCAGGATCTAGGATATAACAATCTCCGCTTTGATCGCCTAGCAGTAATAATACATAAGGTGGAGATTGCATCGGATCAACCCAAACCTCAAGGAAGTTCCACCTATCCTTCACTGGATCGAGTTCGATGGATGGTATGGTATCTGTTATTTGCATCAATTTTTACCTCACCGTAATACAGTGGAATTTTTGATCCGTCTGGATCTATTCTGAAACCGATTGGCTCGTCGAACAATAAGCCGTAACGCTCATAATTCCTAATAAGACCTATATATTCTCCTCTTTCTATGATAGTCTGAGTAACCTGAAGCATTGTCTCTTGATCGTTGAAAATATGAGCGGGTTGCCCACGCCTTAGCAATCGGTTCACTTGGGGTGTATCGGGTAGATGTTTTGAGAGATGTCTGGGGTCAAGGAAGATTTCACGTTTAATTCCACTCATAATTTTGAGGGGATAGGAATCAACTTCAGGCAGGAGTGATGTATTGGGCCGCTGTTCTAGCTGAAAGTCTTGAATTAATTTGCTTTTGAAGATGTTCTTTTAGATGCTTCAGTTTCATAGCATTTTAGAATTAAATTACTAAGTTTGTCCAAGTCTCCAATTGATGAAATGATTACTCTTGAAGCTGCATCTCCCAATAAAGCTGACAGCTGGCACAGCTGAGGGCACATCCCAACCTTAAACTAAGTATTGATACTTAGTAAATTCTGGTATTGTACCAAGTATTTATACTCAAGGTCAAAAAGGAATAAAAACAAGAGATTAGAAGAGTCGAAATCCAGATATTGCAGATGACCCCCGAAGAGCAACAAACGATCAAAGCCCATGCCAATGCGATTGCGATTGCTGCGATCCTATACCAAAACACCGATACCGAGAAACTTCAGAGTCTGGAAGACATTGAAAAGTCGTGCGCCAGCACATGTTGGAAAGCGTTAGCCCGCAAGTCGGTCTTTTTTTATCGAAACAAAAACATAAACGTTGTTCCTTCAATCATTTGAGTCAGAGCCTATCCATCCATTCATTGCAATCCAAATCCGATGCCCACCCTTAACCCAGCCCCCCAAACCATTCTTTTTCTAGCCGCTAATCCTAAGGACACGGTTCACCTCCGGCTCGACCAAGAGTTGCGCGATATTGACGAAGGATTGCAACGCGCCCAGAAACGTGACCAGTTCAACCTGGAACAACGATGGGCAGTACGTCCCCGCGATATTCAGCGAGCCATGCTGGATTTAGGACCAAACATCCTCCACTTCTCCGGTCATGGCGAAGGCGAAACAGGTCTCGTCTTTGAGGACGAAATCGGCAATACCAAATTGGTGGATGGCGAAGCCCTAGCTGGCTTATTTGAACTGTTTGCCGACCAGTTGAACTGTGTTGTCCTCAACGGCTGCTATACCGAAGTACAAGCAAAGGCGATCGCCCAGCATATTCCCTATGTCATCGGCATGAACAAAGCAATCGGGGATAAAGCAGCGATCGCTTTTTCCGTTGGGTTTTACGATGCCTTAGGGGCAGGACGCGATGTTGAGTTTGCATTCAAACTGGGCTGTGCCGCCATTCGGATGGAAGGCATTGCTGAACACCTGACCCCCGTTCTGATCAAAAAGCCAACAGAGCCTGTGTCGCAGAATCTACCCCATCCTCCGGCTCCTTCTGAAACCAGTCAACAATCGGTTCCAATTCCAGATAGCATTATGCCTATTGAAGTTTTCATTTCCTATTCCCATCAAGATGATAAACTCAAAGATGCCTTAATGACTCACCTTGCCAATCTCAAACGCCAAAAGAAAATCACAGCTTGGCAGGATAGGGCGATTGAAGGGGGGCAAGAATGGGAGGCTCAGATTAAAAAACAACTGGAATCCGCTCAGATTATTTTGTTGCTGATTAGTCCCGACTTCATGGCTTCAGATTATTGCTATGACGTTGAGATGGAACGGGCGATCGCCCGCCACGACGAAGGCACTGCCCGCGTGATTCCCATCATCATTCGCCCCTGCGATTGGAAAGATTCGCCCTTCAGCAAGCTTCAGGTATTGCCCAAGGATGCATTGCCTGTGACTCAATGGGGCGATCGCGATGAAGCATTTAGAATTGTCGCTCAAGGTATCCGAAAAGCTATTGAGAAACTGAATATACCCTCCCCTAAGTCAAATTCTACAGATGTATCACTAACAATTATGACAAAAGAATCAACGAGTCTGACATCTGGAGAACGCCGCCGACTGGAAACGGAACGCGATGAATTACAGGATCAGTACGACTCCTTGAGCGAGGAAATCCAGTTTCTCCAACAGTCTGAGAGTACAGATGACCTAAGCCCTAAAGATCGTTTCCGGCTCAAAAAGCAGATAGAACAAGCTAAACAAAAACGACAGCAACTGAGTGAGAAAATCACAATCTTAGAAAACAGACTCCAACAGTAGTGATGACTTAGGCAACAAAAGGACAGCAATTACTCAGAGAAGGAAATGACTGATACTCTTGATAGAAATCTGCAACGTAGCTACAGTGAACTGCAAAAAGGCTATGATTTCCTGACGGAGGAAATACAGTTTTTACGCAATAGTGAAAGAACAGATGACCTGAGTCCTAGGGAGCGTTTCCGACTCACAAAGCAAATTGAGGAAGCTGAAGCGGAACGAGAACAAATTGGGCAGAAGCTTCAAGAACTGGAGAAAACCTCAACCTCCAGTGGTGAAGATCTCTATCGCACCTTATTGAGGTTAGGCTTCCGTTCGCAGGTTCGACTATTTCGTAGATTGATTGAGGTTGAGTCAGTTGCTGCTTTCTTGATTCATGGTTTACCAGATTACGGACAACGCTGGTTATTAAATCGGTTGGTAGTTCAGTATGTTCCCGACTTTCTGAATGGCAAGGTTGTCAAGGTCAGTGTCGGCTGTAAAGTACGCAAAAATGATGTAAGTGCATTATGGCGTGAAGTTGCTGGTCGCGTGGGCTTAAGGGGAAAACAGTACAC
>JBAVRC010000644.1:0-3194 GCA_049694615.1 Thermosynechococcaceae cyanobacterium
GATAAGGAATTGAGGTTTATGATTCCAGAAAAACTTGCTAAAGTCATAAACTCCACCCCCGACGATGGTGACTTCGCATTGCTAAGGCGTCAATATCATTTTGGTTCTACCGTTGGCGAGTTTTGGAGATTCCGATTAATTCAATTGACCGATCAACTAGAGCGATATCCTGATGTAGATTTATTCAAGGTTCTGGAATCAGCCCCAGAGTATATATGTCGAGAGCTTATGTCGCGTGGTGAATTAGTAGCTTATTTGATGACATGTCACGGCGTATTAAAAGAGGCAGCAGCAAAGTTAAGTACACTCCAAAAAGGAATTCTGTCGATAATTCATAAGGAGACATATGGGGGAATTGATTCCCTTATGTGGGTGCCGCTGGAAACGCTGAAAGAAAATTATACGACCGCTGATGACCTTTCGCGTTCCCTCAGAGAACTCTATAAACGTGGACTGCTTATCAAGTCAGGAAAGCGGAAAACAACTGCTGTGCAACTTACACATCTAGGGTTCATGGTCTGTGATATTTATTTTAAAAAAATTTATTCTGAAAAATTTTGTGGCATTTTAGAAACTGTCAATATGGGAAATTTGATTGACCTCATTATTGAGGGGTAGTTAATTCGATCTACCCCAAATGCGTTGTCAATTAATCGATTCAGACCTCAGAATAAAAAAACTTGAACCAGAGTTTATCTCTGGCGAGGAATGCGATCGCCTCTTCGGCACTACTCCAGATATCCGTAAAAACCTCCGCACAGGTGGGGACTGGTACGCCCCCGCTCATCTGGTTTGGCTGAATTCTCGCCACTGCGTATATCGCGTTGCAATGGTTCGATCTTGGCTACAAAACAGGCATCAGCCACACGTCCATCTAGCTGAGGTTGAGCAATTTTTAACAACGCTCAATCCCAAAGGCAAAACCCCCAGCCGTGGCGCGGCTTAGGGGGCAAACGGTGAAAAACTCAATAGATTTTCTCACCAGTATAGACCCTGATCTATACCTAGCTCCCGTTTATCCGATCCGGCGCTGCTGCTGGACTGGTTGCCTTAACGATCCGATATATCAGGATCCATACGGCGCTTGGTTTTGTTTTGGGCACGATCCGCAGGAGGTGGCAGCGTGAGCGATCTTATCTCGCAACTGCCCACAGACTGGCAATTGTGCGCTGTGGGGGGCAGCAAAAAGCCCTTCCATCCCGATCAGCGTTTCATCAAAGGCAACCCGGATCCTAATACACCAGACTGGAAACAGCCCCTCCCCAGAGAGCGGTTTGATAAGCTTAATAGCAAGCTAAAGGCTGTTGGCCTGCTGACCGGGACTGCATCAGGCGGCATCGTTGCCGTTGACCACGATGGGTCAAGCTGCGACCCATTAATTGAGAAACTGTCCCGACAACCCCTCGGTGATGCGATGCCCAAAAGCGTGGCGTTCACCAGCGGACGACCAGGGCGATACCAGATTCTGTATCAGATCCCATCCGAGTTCCTCGACTGGGTTGACGGCAAAGTGATCCTCACTGGCGTCCACGGCACCGATGGCAAACCAGAACAACTCGATTTCCGTTGGGATGGCTGTCAATCAGTCATCATTGGCGAACACCCTGAAACAGGATCCTATCGTTGGGTTGATGGCTGTTCACCTTCAGATATGGATGTGGCGATCGCACCTTTGTGGGTTGTCCGACAAATGCTTTCGTTCCGAAATCTGAACCCCAGTAAACGCAAGGAATGGACCGATGAACACTGGTCTTTAGAGTATCTGAGTCACATCAAAAATGATGATTTAGAGTGGCATGAATGGCGCAATATTTTATTCGCATTGCATCACTCAGACGTTGATGAATCTATCGCTAGACTTTGGAGTTCTTCCAGTAAAATCCACGATGATAAAGGGTTTGATGATGTTTGGAAACATATTAAAGACGACAAATCGAACCCGATAACTGTCGCATATTTGGGGCAAGTGGCTAAAGACAATGGTTGGAAGGGAAAACCGCCAAAAGACCATATTTATACGCCTGATAATTTGGATGACTTAGATCTTGAGGTTCAAGAAATATGCAACAATTCAACTGCTGAATTTTTGCTTGACACCATATTTCATCACAACCTTGCTGATCCATTCACAGCCTTAGCGAGACGCCTAAACCTACCTGCCGTCATATACGCACACAACCTATTGCCCGTTGCCGCATCTTTATTGCGGATCGGGATTGAACTCGAAATCAGCAGCAGTACAGGCCATTATGCAAAACCCATTGTCTGGGCGGGGGTTATTGCCCCATCTGGCGCGGTTAAGTCCCCACCGTTCCATCAGGTAACCCAACCATTAATCGACTACCAGACCGAGCTATATCGACAACACGCTGATGACCTAAAAGAACACGAAAAATCCCTTGAGGAGTGGAAGTCGGCGGATGAATCGGAAAGGGGAGATAAACCGAATGCACCCCAGGAACGCGATTTGTATTTCAACGATGCGACGATTGAGGCGATCGCGGCGGATGTGGCTAAGACACCGGATAGAGGGGCGGCGATCCTAGTTGACGAGCTTGGCGGTCTATTCACAGGGTTAAACCAGTATAAAAACGGCAAGGGAAATGATAGACAGCGTTTGCTTAGCTGTTACGACGGCAAAAGCCTAAAAATAAACCGTAAGACTCAGAAACGTGTGTTTTTACCTCAAACGTCATTGAGCATGAGCGGTACTATCCAGCCGGAAGTGCTACGGCGCTTAATGGGGAACCTGGACGAGGTTGATGGTCTGTGGCCGCGATACCTCTGGGTAACAATACCGTTGACGAAAATGCCCCCACCAGACGATGGGCCAAAACTGGATATAAGCGGTAGGCTACTTGACCTTTATCGGCATCTCGATGCCATCCAACCTCAGATCTTCAGGCTATCAAAGGCTGCAAAAGCAGTATGGCGGGAATGGCACGATTGGACAGAGGACACCAAAATCAACGAGGGGCATCCAGCATTACGGGCTATTTACCCCAAGGCCAGGGAACAGGCTGGGCGTGTCGCATTGGTGCTTCACTGCATCAATAGCTTCTTTACAAACTACCTTTCTGATGAGTTATCTGATGAAACAACATCAGCGGCGATCACCTATGTGAAATACTGCATCGGTCAAGCAAAACTAGTCTATGCAGATTTTGGCGTATGCGATAACCCAGAAGCAGCAC
>JBAVRC010000645.1:0-2202 GCA_049694615.1 Thermosynechococcaceae cyanobacterium
GTATTTGGATTGATTTTGGGATTGGTGAATTATCTGTTGAATAGATCGGTGATTCGTCCGATTCGGCAAATGGCCAGAACCGCAGAAGCCGTCAGCATGGGGCAAATGGATGCCGAATTCAATCAAAAATCCAAGGATGAAATCGGCTCCCTCGCCGCTGCCTTTAACCGCATGAAATCCAGCCTAGAGATCTCCATGAGTATGCTCAATAAGCGTAGTTCCTAGGGCGCAGTTCCTAAGGCGTAAAGGCTTTCAACACGATCGGAGTTTGTAGCGACAGGACATGGACGCTATCACCGGGAATCTGCACGATGCGGACATTTTTCGGCGAAGAGAGGCCACTGACGATCCCGATCGCGCCCCCGATCAAACCACCTTGGTCAAACATATCGGCTTTCTTACTTTCAGGCGCAATGCTACCCAAAACGGAGCCGAACAAGTTGCCATAGACGGCGCTATTTTGTCGGGCTTTGTGTTCGCCGCTCATTTGCTCGATCGTTTGCCCAGGCACAACGGAGGTTGCTGCATTGATCGTCACAATCCGGCCTCGAAAGACGATCGATTCGGCCACAATGCGAGCACCGCCATTTTCGGGCTTGAGTTTAATCACCACGGGCGTATTGACGGGAATCACTTCGTTGCCTTGTAGGTCGTACAGAGGCTGCATCAGGGGGACAGTGAGCGGATATTCTTGTTTTTGCCCCACATCTACAGTGATGTCCATGGGCAGCTTGATGATCACGCCAGAATTTTCGGGAATGACGACTTGATTGCTGTTAGGGTTACTGGTTTGGCCTGTTGTGGTTGTGGTTGTGGTTACGGTTGTGGTTTTCGTTTCCGCAGCTTTGGCAGGCAATGCGATGGGAGCCGTAATCGCAACAGTGAGCGCAAGATTGAGAGCAGCGTTCAATGCTTTCATGGTCGTATGGGCTTGGTGTGTATTGTGTATATTCTTTCAATAGAGGCGACCCGATCGGTTTATGCAGGCGATCGGGTCTAGCAGATCGATGCTTATGGGTTCTGCCATTGGAGCAAGTTGTTCACAGCACCGGATTTTCGCTGGGACTTGAACATTTCGATCGCGGCTTTGTTGTTGTCTGAGTTGATTTTTACTTGAGCATCAATCCCATAACGCGCCGTAATGTTATCCTGGACGTTGATTTCCTTAGCGGTCTTGTTGGTATCCAGCGTCGTAATGATGGCTGCAGCCGCAGCGTTGTTAGAATCGCAATCCTTGACTTGACCTTTGACCACAGTGGAGGTGCTTCTGTAGTGGAAGTGAGAGTTGCTGGACTTCGAGGATTGAGCGGATTTGGCTTGCTCAAAGTAGGAGCTGCTGCTCTTCGAGCTGGAATTGCTCGATCCTTTCGATCCACCGCTACCACCCACGCTAAATAGACCCAAAACACTTACCGATCCGCCACCGCCATCGTTGTGGGATTTCGAGCTAGATTGGCTTTGAGAGTTGCCACCTTGGTTGGTTTGAGACTTGGAAGACGAGGTTTGCCGGGAAGAACTATCGCGTTGAATATCATTTTTAATATCGGAGCCTAGCGCGACATCAGCGGTACTACATTGAATTTTTCCGGCGAGTTGGCCAAATAATGCGGCATTGTCTTCAGCTTTGACTGGGGAGATGGTCATTAAGGATGTGACCATGGTAGAAGCGACAAACAGTGTGCTGGACAGTTTGGTGAGTTTCATTTGAGTCCCCTTTGGAATCGGTGTTGTGTTGTGTTTCGTTTGATTGTGTTTGGGTATTTAACCTTCACACTGATTCCATACAGGCGAATTTTGGCGTTATGCAGGGGGAACGATCGAAAAAACGCCTCTTAAAACCGCAGAATCTCTGGCTCATAGCCCTCTGGCTGTGGCTCCGTCTGCCAAACCAAACCATCCCCGGCTTCCACCTGCACCTCCAAAAACAACTGCTCCACCGCCGTTGCCGCCACATCCTCATTATTCTCAAAAGACGACAAATCCTCAGTTAATAAGCGCAGCTTAAAGCCACCGGGCACCATACCCCCAAACTTGCCACTCTGTAGCTCAAACCGCCAAACTCCATCCCCCTTGGGCGAAATCGTCAATTCGTAAACATTGCCCGCAATCCTTAACTGGCGCGTCAAAATCGGGCTGCTCGATCGCTCCGTGCCCCGCCCTGAAGAAACAAGCTGCGGTTGCAATTCCATGCGATGCCAGCCC
>JBAVRC010000646.1:0-2501 GCA_049694615.1 Thermosynechococcaceae cyanobacterium
CCGTCTGAGTCTAAATACAGCCTTTTTTCGGCAACATCTGCAAGGGGCACGACAGCGGATGGAACAGATTGAAGCCAGAGCGAATGCCTCCCCGACGCCCTCTCTTGACCTGCAAGCTGAAACTATCTATGAACTTTCTGTTGCCTTAGAGGAGTTGTACGTTGCCACTGAAGAGATCCAAGCCCATAACGAGCAATTACTCATTGTGCGTCAAGAGCTGGCATTGGAGCATCGACGCTATCAAGATTTATTCGATTTTGCCCCGGACGGATATGTGGTGACGACGACTGACGGGGTGATTCAATCGGCAAATCATGCTGCTGAAAACTTGTTCAAAATAGCCCGCGATAAAATGGTGGGGAAACCGCTCATTGTTTTCGTGGTGGAAGCTGATTGCCATCAATTCCACACCCAAATCAACCAACTGACCACAACTCAGCGCCTCACCGATTGGGAAGTTACGCTCCAACCACGCAGGGGCTCCCCTTTCCCCGCCTTGATTACGATCACGGCCATGCGTGATCTCCAGGGCCATTGCGTCGGTCTGCGCTGGTCCATTCGGGACATCAGTGAGCTGAAGCTAGCCCTCCAGATGCACCACGACGCCTTCCACGATAGCCTGACGGGGTTATTCAACCGAGCCTTGTTGCTGGATCGGTTACAACATTTACTGCAACGCTATCAACGGCATCCCGATCAATTATTTGCGTTGCTTTTTCTGGATCTGGATCGGTTTAAGGGGATCAATGACAGTCTGGGACACTTGGCGGGCGATCGCGTGCTGGTGGAAATGGCGTGCCGTCTGCAAACCTGTCTCAGAGAAGAGGACACCTTAGCCCGACTCGGTGGCGACGAATTTGTTGTTCTGTTAGAAGACATTCATAGTTTGAGCGAAGTAGAGGCTTGTGCCACCCGACTGCAAGATGCTTTAGCGATTCCATTTACCCTCAAAAATCATAGCCTGGTACTTCAGGGAAGCATTGGCATTGTGTTGAGTCACCCCCAATATCGGCATCCCGAAGAACTGCTCCGCGATGCCGATCTAGCAATGTACCAAGCCAAGCAGCAAGGTGGGGCTTGCTTTCACGTCTTTACGTCACAAATGCACATCAATGCGTTGAATGCCTTTCAATTAGAGCAAGAACTGCATCAAGCCCTTCAACGGCAAGAACTGGAGGTCCATTACCAACCCATCATCCAACTCTCGACCCAAAAACTATCTGGGTTTGAGGCGCTGGTGCGATGGCAACATCCCCAATTAGGGTTGTTGTCGCCATCAGAATTTTTATCTGTGGCCATTGAAACAGGCTTAATTGTCACCATCGATTTGTGGGTGCTGCGGACGGCTTGCCAACAGATGGTGGAATGGCAGACTGAATTGGGTTTAATGTCTCCTTTAACCATCAGTGTGAATATATCGAGTCGGCTGTTCGCCCTACTCAACTTTGTGGAGGTCGTACAAACCATTCTCCAAGACACAGGGATTGACCCCAGATCCCTCACCTTGGAGATTACTGAAGGCGTCATTATGACCAACATTGAGCAAGCGGCAACCACCTTACACCAGCTTCGGGCTTTGCAGGTTCAGCTCACAATTGACGATTTTGGGACTGGATTTTCCTCCCTGAGCCGATTGCAGCAGTTGCCGTTCCACGGGTTAAAAATTGACCGCACCTTTCTCATCGAACCGGGCGGCATAGAAATGATCAAGGCCATTATTTTAATGGCGCATACCTTGGGGCTGTATGTGATTACTGAAGGGGTGGAGACGGCTGATCAAGTTCAAATATTAAGCGAAATTAATTGCGAGTTTGCTCAGGGATATTATTTCGGTTGTGCCGAAGATCATTGTTTGGCGAGACTAAGAATTAGCTCATAACGTTATGAAAACAGATCATTTTGAAGTCCAAGTCCAATCCGCTCAAGATCGTTTGCAAGCGATGCAAAAACTTGTAAATGAATCTTCTTCCGTGTCTAAGGAGCTTCAGAATGAGGCGATCGCTGAATTGTCCATTTCCCTAGAGGAACTCCATGTTGCCACCGAGGAACTCCAGGCCCAGAATGAAGAATTGTTGGCGAGCCGTCAAGCGCTGGAAATGGAACATCAGCGGTATCAAGAATTGTTTGACTTTGCCCCGGATGGCTACCTGGTCACAGATTCTGAGGGGGTGATCCAGCAGGTCAATGGAGCTGCTACCAACTTGTTAAACCTCCGCCAAGATTTGGTCGTGGGTAAACCCTTGATTGTTTTTATCGATCAATTCGACCAAGCTTCTTTTCACACCCAACTGGACCGACTGATTCATCAGGGTCATGCCTTAATAGACTGGGAAGTGAGCCTTAAACCTAGAGATAAAACGCCTTTTCCAGTTTCCATATCCGTTTCTACCAGTTACTACAGCCCTCAGGGGCACCTATGTAGTTTGCGTTGGCTCATGCGGGATCTCAGTCAACGCAAGCAGAACGAGCAAAAAATTCGTGAACAGGCTGATTTATTGAAT
>JBAVRC010000647.1:0-1807 GCA_049694615.1 Thermosynechococcaceae cyanobacterium
GCTGCAATTCGTCCCATAATGGGAGTTGCTGTGGGTCAACAAGAGGGTCAATGATGGGCAAATCCCCTACGCCAGAACAATGCAGCCAATGCATCGATGCTGCGATCGCCCGTTTACGCCACTTCAGTCAGTGGAATGCCCAAAAGTCCTGGCTGCGATGGGATGGAGACTTGCCCCCAGACCAAGCCTGCAACCCTGACACCTGGACAGACTGGCAACCTGCCGAGCTAAATAACCTTGGTTATATCGATTGGCCGAAGGGGCGACAGACCCTCTGGCTGGGGCAACTGTTTCGGATGCGCCGTTCTTTATTCGAGTATCCATTACAGGGTTTAACCGTGCGTTTAGCCCTACGGTGGTGGGCTGAAAAGGCAGAAATCTATGTCAATGGGACGCTCGTTCAAGAAGGGGATTTGTTCGACTGTGCAGCTCGTGTTGTTTTAACGGAATGCCTGGACCCTGGGGAAGAAATCGCAGTTGCGATTCGCCTGGTCAGTCCGGGTCACGACATCGGTGCCTTGGTGCAGTCAACAGGCGTTTATGAACCGTCCCTGCCTCAAGGTGGTGCCACCCCACGCATCGATCCAGGCATGGTGGCCAGCGAGTTGGAAGTGCTCAAAATCTATCTAGAAGCATTTCAACCTGAAGCGCTCAAACAGGTTGTGGATGCATTTCAGGAACTGGCTTGGCCCTACCACCATCCACTGGCCGAGTTCGAGCAAGATTTGCACAACCTCCGTCTCAAGCTTCAGCCTTGGGGCGAATGGTTGAAACAACGCCAGATTTGTTGGATTGGCCATGCCCACCTAGACTTAGCTTGGCTGTGGCCTGTGGCCGAAACCTGGAATGCTGCCGAACGAACCTTTGTATCCGTCCTCAACCTCCAAAAAGACTTTGCCGAACTGACGTTTTGCCATTCCTCCCCCGCCCTGTACGACTGGATCGAACAGCATCGACCTGCCTTATTCGCGCAAATCCAACAGCGCATCGCCGAGGGACGCTGGGAGGTGACCGCTGGGTTATGGGTGGAGCCAGAGTTAAACCTGATTAGTGGCGAATCGATCGTGCGCCAAGTGCTCTACGGTCAGCGCTACACCCAAGAGCGGTTCGGACAGATCAGCCGTGTGGCCTGGTTGCCCGACAGCTTTGGCTTTTGCAGCCAATTGCCCCAAATTTTTAAACAGGGCGGCATTGACTATTTCCTGACCCAAAAGTTGCGCTGGAACGATACAACCCAGTTCCCTCACGAAGTGTTCTGGTGGGAGGCACCCGACGGAACCTGCCTGTTAAGCATCATGACCCCACCCATCGGGGAAGCTATGGATCCGGTGAAGATGAGTCGCTATGCCCAAGACTGGGAGGCGAAAACAGGCTACACGGAAAGTCTGTGGCTCCCTGGTGTGGGCGATCATGGCGGTGGTCCCACGCGAGACATGCTGGAGGTGGGATGGCGCTGGCAGCAGTCGCCCTTGTTTCCGCGGTTGACCTCCGGCACCATGACGGAATTTTGCCAACGGGTAGAAACGAATTTACCGAACGTGCCGATTTGGTCCGATGAACTTTACCTAGAATTTCATCGCGGGTGCTATACCGCCCACGCCGACCAAAAGCGTTACAACCGTCGCTGCGAACATTTACTGACTGAGGCGGAGATGTTCTCGGCGATCGCCACCCTACTCACCCAAGCTCCCTATCCCAAGGAGACGTTGGAGCAAGCTTGGAAAAAGATGTTGTTCAATCAATTCCACGATATTTTGCCCGGTTCGTCAATTCCCGACGTGTTTACGGATGCCAATCAGGACTGGGA
>JBAVRC010000648.1:0-1607 GCA_049694615.1 Thermosynechococcaceae cyanobacterium
GGTGCGATCTTCAGCAGCACTCAGAAAAACACGTAGGCGAGCACCCATGGTCTATCCCTCCAAACCGTTGATATCGATACCTTGATCTAACTTCACATACCCTAGCTTTTCAAGCCTGATCTACTTACTCATAATCAACCCGTTGACCATGTTTCGCTGTCGCCGGACGTGGAGGGCGGACCTCTCGTTGTAATTGCACAGGTTGTTCATCCATACAGATGACCGGGCAGTGAGGATTGTAGGGTTGGGCATAGGTATCAAGGACTTCTTCCATATGAGCCACAAATTCTGCATCGGCTGTCGGCGGAATCACCCAATACTCAATTTTGCGATTGGTCATACCGTTTTTTTAGGGTACGTCTGATCGTTTCGTGACTAATGCTCTCTACAATCCCCAGTTCCACCACTTTACGCGACAGAAGCCCTAGGGACCAGTTGGCGTAGCCTTTGGGGGGTGAACCCAACCGCATCGCAATAATCCGTGCTTCCTGTTCGCCATTGAGCAGTTTTTCGGTTGGTGAAATTTGACGACGGGCACCATTGAGCGTTTCTTCAAAACCCCGCTCTACCAATCGTTGTCGAATATTTTCTACAGTTTTTGTTCGGCAGTCAAAGGCTTCTGCAATTTTCTGGTCTGTCCAATTTGCTCCTTCGATATCCGCCTTGAGAAGGATCTGGGCTCGTCGCACTGTTTGGCTACTGCCCTTGAGTTTCTTAATCACTTCTTGGAGCTGCTGGCGTTCTTCTTCGGTTAATCGGACGATATATTTCTTCTGCATAAAGCACCCTACTGCTTTATACAATTTCGCTTATTGGAGTGGATTTGCCAATCCTAAAACTTAGAATTGACGCTGCACTAGTCAGAACTCCAGGCGCAAAAGCGCCTTCTCGATAAAAGAAACTGTCAACGTATTGGCGACAATTCAGCCTTTAAATGCTCGATTGGTTTTAGTTTCCGAGGAAGGCGATTCCATTTCCATACTTCTCGGCAGAGAAAAATCAAGGCACTGAGGGCTTGATTCACTGTAAACCGCCAAAATGGCTTGTAGTATGAATCGCAAAGGAAATTGCTGGATAATGCAGTGGTGGAAAGTTTCTTTGGCGCGCTTAAAAGAGAACTGATTCACCCCAGTCTCTTGGCTACCAGGGACTTGGCAAAGTCGATCATCGTCGAATGGATTGAGGTTTTCTATAATCGCAAACGCCTTCACTCGACCCTCGACTACCTCACTCCTGTCCAATTTGAACAACGCTATTGGCTTGCACCCCACCATCCCAAATCTGCCCTAAAAAACTGTCCACTTTTTTAGGGCAAGGTCAAAGATTATATGTAACCATGACTCATCTCCTCGACACCCATACCCTCAGCTGGTTTCTCGAAAACGACACTCGATTCCCACCCGCCACCCGCACTCAAATCGAAACCACCCCCACCATCTTCATCAGCATCGTCTCCCTCTGGGAAATTGCCATCAAAGCCAACATCGGTAAACTCACCCTTGCCTTCCCCTTCAATAGGATCGAACCCAACCTCACCACCGCAGGCATTACCCAACTTCCCATCACCTTCAAAGACCTGGAAATTTACCTCTCCTTCCCGCTTCATC
>JBAVRC010000649.1:0-2310 GCA_049694615.1 Thermosynechococcaceae cyanobacterium
CGCCTAGTCGAGCTGCAGCACCATTCAGTTCAACAATACCGGACTGGGCTGGTGCTGGAATTGCATAGGTAATGAGGCGTTCGCCATTATTGAGGTTGACCACCTGAACCTGCTCATAGGTTGAGATACCTGCCGTTTCCAGCAATTGAAGGTCAATGCTGATGCTGCCCACATAATTCAGGTTGGTCCCTGTGAGTGTGCAGTTATGAAGCTTTGCCAAAAGAAAGGTACGCTGCATACATCACATCATAGCGGATTGTTCTTCGCATCAAGTTGAAGGTACAAAACGGCTGGGTTGAAGGTGGAAGGATGACAACAATGCCCCCCGAATCGCAACATTCCAATGCAATGCAAGTCTATGGAATGGGTCAGACTTTTTTTGAACGGGGACAGTATCGGGAGGCAATTGATTGCTTCCAACAAACACTGACCTTGACCCACGAACAATCCACTTTAGGCGGTGCAGTACAACTTTGGCTGGTTACGGCTTACGATGCGGTTGGACAACGGCAAGCTGCACTGGATCTGTGTCGTCAACTGGATACTCATAGCGATCGCGAGACGCGGCAAAAAAGTCGTCAATTGCTCTATATCTTAGAAGCCCCAAAGCTCCAACTGCGTTCGGAGTGGCTGACCCAAATTCCCGACTTAAGTGAACCTGACGGGTTCAATCGGTCGATGCAATCAGGACAACCGAAGCCATCCCAAAAGCCAAAACCTGATCCGCCCTTGACAGTGCAACCTTTTGAACCCATTGACCCGAAGGATAGCCGTGGCTTTTTGAGTCTAGCCTTTGCTGCAAGCATGGTTGCACTCATGGCGCTTTGGTGGTTGAGTCAGCATCGTTGATGGTGTAAACCCAAAAGGTCTATCTCTCGGCCTTTGATGTGACCTGCCAGCACCCTCTCCCATGGGGCAAATTCCCAGGTCTGGGAAGAATATTCAGGTCTGGGAAGAATATTCAGAAACAAGCTATGTCTATTGCCGAACTAAGCCGTCACGGACAGCCCCTCCAGCAAAATGGAAGGAGCGTAACACGAGCCGTACCATTCAGCATCCCGGCCTATCGCAACCACTTGGTTGAGGGCTTGATAAACATTGCCAGAGACCAAGGTATCTTTTACGCGACCGATTATCTGTCCGTCCTTGACACGGTAGCCGAGGTCTACATTAATGGCAAAGTCCCCCGAAATGCTCCCGAACTCTCCCAAAAACTGATCCACAATGAGCCCCTCTGGGATCTGGGCAACCAGTTCGTCAAAGCGGTAAGGACCGGGCAGAATCATGAGATTAAACAATCCCGGACTCGGATAGCGTTCCAATCCTGATCGAAAACCATTGCCAGTGCTGCCGCTGCCCAACAAACGCCCTGTGGTGCGATCCGTATAAAACAACTGCAAAATGCCGTTGCGGATAAATTCAACACAGCGGGTTTCGATACCTTCATCATCAAAGGGACACCCAAAGGGACCCCTGTGGGGATTTTGCAGTAGGGTTAGCTGGGGAGAAACAACGCTATCCAGTAAGCGATCGCTCCAGGGCGAGGCCCCCTCGATCACCCGTTTGCTGTTGAGTGCCGCTTCAACGGTAGTCCATAACAACTCGGCAGCTTTGCCGGTCAACAAAATAGGTAAGCGTCCCACGGGAGACCTACTATAGACCTGTGCCCATCTAAGACGCGCTTGGATAGAAGCAACAAATTGTGAAAGGTCCAACGCATTACGATGAATCTGCTCGGCTTCAACGCACAATAAATCTTCCCCTCGCACCCATTCGATGGCTCCATACAGGGATAACGTTTGGTCCGTGTAGCGGCAGTTTAGACCTTCTGAGTTCAGGAGTGCAGTGGTGGCTGTTTCACAGTCCAGTTCCAGTACACCGTGAAGATCGGCAAACTCTTGGGTCACGAGATCCGAGAGAATGGTGTTTCCCCAGTCGATCATCTGCTGCACGGTTGCCGTTTGGCCATACATTGCGTCGCAAACGGTGGGCGGCGTGGCCGTTAATTCAAAGGGTTCTGGGTCGTTCAACTGACTCAGGGCGATCGCTGTTTCGACCAACTGGCCCGGTTCAAAAGCCCCATAGGCGACAGCCAGTCCTGGTCGTCCGCCCTTCCAAAGCCGTAGTGCGTAGCCCTCAAAATCCCGGGTTTCAATTTGCTTCAATTGATTGGTTTCAAACAGAATCGGGCGATTGAGCGATCGCGAGACATAGACTTCAGCTGCCTGTGCACCTGCGCGCAGGGCTTGATCGAGAAGACGTTCAGCAACAGAGGTCGATGTACCCTGCTCCAGCACCATAGGGATAGCC
>JBAVRC010000650.1:0-3122 GCA_049694615.1 Thermosynechococcaceae cyanobacterium
AAGCTATCAATGACGGGTAATAACTCGCTGATGGCATCCCGCTTCACGCGGAGCTCCAACTCACTTTTTTCTCGATCGGTTCGTTTGCGGAAGTTGTCGAAATCTGCTGCAATTCTCATGCATTGGCTGGTTCGTTCCTCCACTTGCAACCGGAGCGATTCGTTCTCTGTGGCCAGTTGATTCAGTGCCTCAGCTTCAACTTCATCGTTGTGCAAGGATTCATCAGCCGTTGTGGCACCATTGGCTTCAAGATTCAGATCAGCATCGGGTTCTTCCTGTGCCTCTAAAGGATGCTCGGCAACAGGGTCTGGGGTCGCATCCGAGGCTAAATCATCTGTATGGATAGATGTATCCTCACTGTGCGATGCATGAGTCTCTAGGGGTTTAGAATCCTCGCTCATTGTCGTCTCAAGATGATTAACAGGTTCTGTAAAATCGGCACTCATTGTCTCAGGGCTTCTCGATTGGATAGCAGAATTCAATACTCAAAGAATCCAAACCATAATGGGTTGAGAATTAGCTTAACATTCTTGGCCATGTTCGTTGGGCAGATGTGCAGGACATCCCCCCACCCGTCAATACAACTGATGAACCGCGCTAGAAAAGCCGAACAGATGCAACAATGGGCATAAAATGCAGGATTGACGCTGTGCAGGGGCCAAGATCTGTACCACTATGATTAAGCTGCCCCAAATGATGCCCATTCTTCCACTGCGGTCTTGCTAAAAACAGTCAGAGATGTGGGAACCCTTAAAACAACGGCATTGATCGGCCATTCCAAGGTCTTCGACAAGAAGATTACAATAGCCTGCAATTGTATACATCTGTTCTATGTGAGATTTTCGCTGGATCCCTATGGTCAACTCTTCTTCACGGCGTGCGCTAATTACTCGGCAAAGTTTCTCTCCGTTTGGCAACAAGCTGATCCAGACCGGGTTTATCGACCAAGAACAAATGCTTCAAGCCTCACTGGAAAGTCGCCAGTCGGGCAAGTCGCTGGTGGAAATTGTCCAAGGGTTAACCGGCAAAGCGCTACCGCCGGACTTGCTGCGACAGTATAAACAGCAACAACTCTTCGAACTGAAAATTATCTATGGGGTTGATTCTCTCGATCCGGAAATCAGCCAAATCCCGACGGATCAAGTGGGGCAACTCATCGAACGCTACATTCCCCTTGAAATTTGTCGCAACTATGAACTGATCCCTCTGAGCTTAAACGAGGAGGCGGATCCACCGACCCTCCTAGTGGCCATGGTCAAACCGGATCACCTAGAGGCCGTGGATCGGCTCAATCGAATTTTGCGCCCCGAAGGGCTGGTACTCCGTCGGATGGTGATTGCTCCGGAAGACTACCAGCAATTGATTCAGCGGTACTTGGACGAAAATGCCCAGCGCCAAGAGCAGGCTCAAATCGCACAATCCATGGAGATTGACCTGGATGGCGATTTAGAGGCCATTGGCGGCTTTGAAGAATTGTCCGAGGGCGAGGGAGATATGGACTTGGGCGCGGCGCTCCAAGATGCCGAAACCGCGCCGATTATTGGACTCGTCAACAAGATATTGGCAAAAGCCTTGCAGGAAGGGGTTTCGGATATTCACATCGAGCCGCAAGAAGAGAATCTCCGGATTCGGTTTCGCAAAGATGGCGTGTTAAGTCAAGCCTTTCCGCCCTTACCCCGGAAAATTATTCCGGCGGTGATCTCCCGCTTTAAGATTATTTCGGACTTAGATATTGCGGAGCGGCGACAGCCTCAAGACGGACGCATTCGCCGCCTGTATCAGGGGCGCAAGGTGGACTTCCGGGTCAGTACGCTACCCAGCCGTTTCGGCGAGAAAGTGGTGTTACGGATCCTGGACAACTCCTCGACCCAGTTAGGGTTAGACAAGCTGATCACTGATCCAAACAGTTTGGAAATTGTGCGGGATATGGTCAGTCGTCCCTTTGGACTGATCTTGGTGACGGGCCCAACCGGTTCTGGGAAAACGACAACGCTCTATTCGGCCCTTTCAGAATGTAATGATCCCGGTGTCAATATCAGTACGGCGGAAGACCCCATTGAATACACTTTGCCGGGACTGACCCAGGTCCAGGTGATTCGCGAGAAGGGCATGGACTTTGCCTCCATTTTGCGCGCCTTTCTGCGACAAGATCCAGATGTGATTCTGGTGGGTGAGACTCGCGATAAGGAAACTGCTAAAACCGCCATTGAAGCGGCGCTCACCGGACACCTCGTCTTAACGACCCTGCACACCAATGATGCCGCCAGTGCGATCGCCCGGTTAGCGGAAATGGATGTGGAACCCTTCATGGTATCTGCGTCCTTGATTGGGGTTGTGGCGCAGCGGCTGATGCGACGTGTGTGTACCGAGTGTAAAGTGGCCTATCAGCCTTCCCCCAACGATTTAGCACGCTTCGGCTTATCGGCTTCAAACACAACCGAAATTACCTTTTATCGCGCCAATAGCCTATCGACAGAGGAATTGCAATCGGGTCGTGCCGTTTGCGGCAAATGTAATGGCATTGGTTACAAAGGACGGGTGGGGGTTTACGAAATTATGCGTGTCACCGAATCGCTGCAGTCTTTAATCACAGAAGGCGCACCTACGGAACGTATTAAAGAAGTGGCCGTTGAAGAAGGCATGATCACGCTCTTGGCTTACAGCTTAAATCTGGTCAAACGGGGCGAAACCACCCTCGATGAAGTCGAGCGGGTGACCTTTACAGATTCCGGTCTGGAGTCGGAACTGAAGGCCAAACGGAAAAGTTCTTTAACCTGCCGGGTTTGTGGCGCAGATGCCAAACAGGAGTGGTTAGATTGCCCCTATTGCATGACCTCTCGTTTTGAAGACTAGACGGTTCGATGATGCAGATTACGATTGCCCTGTGTTGGAGGATAAAAACTAAATGGACTACATGATTGAAGACCTCATGGAAGAGGTGGTTGAGCGCGGTGGATCGGACCTCCACATCTCGGCTGGATTGCCGCCTTACATTCGGGTTAATGGCAAGCTCACCGCAACGGAACGGGATCCATTGACCCCGGAGCAGTGCCAAAAACTCATTTTCGCCATGCTCAATAACACCCAACGTAAAACCTTGGAGCAACATTGGGAACTGGATT
>JBAVRC010000651.1:0-2987 GCA_049694615.1 Thermosynechococcaceae cyanobacterium
GTCGAATTGCCGCTCAAGCCAGAGTCTATACTAACCAGCAAATTTTAACAAGAATAAGGCTGGATAATTTTTCCTTAAAACAGAGCTTTTTAGAAACATTTGAATTGATTGAGGTACCTTCCAATGAAGAAAATTTTAGTAATTGAAGACGAGAAGTTTGTTCGATTGAATATCCTTAAAATTCTTGAATTTGAGAATTTTGAATCGATTGGAGCCGAGAATGGGGAAATAGGTATAAAGCTTGCTCAGGAGCAAAACCCCGATTTAATTTTGTGCGACATCATGATGCCAGTTCTGGATGGATATGGCGTCCGAAACGCGTTATGCCAAGATCCGGCAACTATAACAATTCCCTTCATCTTTCTGACAGCGAAAGCAGATCGAGCCGATATGCGTTTAGCCATGAGCCTTGGAGCAGACGACTACCTGACTAAACCCTTTAGCCGTGAGGAACTACTGGAGACCATCTTTGCTCGGCTCGATAAACAGGCTGTTGTCCGCAAACAATTTCACGAAAAACTCGATCAACTCAAAGGGAGCATTGCGACATCGCTACCCGCAGAGCTTTTTATTCCGCTCCAGAAAGTTCGGTCTTTTCTAGAAACAATTCACAGAGAGGGTGCTGCTCTAACCCATCCAACTCTTCTGCCCGAAGCAAAAGAAAGTTATGACGCCAGCTTACGATTAGAAAGGCTCCTGCAAAACTTTCTGCTCTATGCGCTACTGGAAATAACCATTCAAGATCCTTCGCAAGCAGCCGCCTTTCGAGGAAAGTGCAAGACTGAAAGTGCAGATCTAATTGCCGAAACAGCCAAGGAAAAAGCCAAGGAGTTCGGACGTGATGCCGATCTGGATCTACAACTTCAACCCGCTATTCTTCCCATACTCGCGGCCAATTTAGCAAAGATTGTTGAGGAGTTATTGGATAATGCCTTTAAATTCTCATCCCCAGGATCGCTTGTGCAAGTGTTTAGCTCGCTTGAGTCCGGGCAGTTTCGACTTAAGATCTCCGACCATGGCCAAGGGCTATCTCCACAAGAGTTAATCGACCTTGATGCCTATGCCAAGTTCGGCCAAAAGCTGAATGGGCTGGGAGGTGCAGGGTTGGGTTTGACCATTGCAAAACGGCTGGCAGAACTGCATAACGGGATATTAGAGATTGATAGCGAACCGTCTATGTATACCATCGTCCAGGTTGCCTTGCCCGTTGCCCATTGATACGAATATCTTGAGTATTCTAAGATTGTTCTATTTTTATTAATTACGACATAGGCAGTCAATTTTAAAATAATAATGGCCTACTTTAGGGAGACTTGAGAGTCGAGAATAAATCAAAGTTTTACATAAAAAATGTCAATCCAAGGGGGAGATAGTAATGTGTCAGATTCTAGTTATTGAAGACGACCTCGCAGTTCGATCTAACATTATTAAAATGCTTCAATTTGAAAATTATGAGGTAATTGGAGCAGAAGATGGAGAAATCGGTTTAAAACTGGCGGAGGAAAGATCTCCGGATTTGATTCTCTGCGACATCATGATGCCTGAGCTAGACGGTTACGAAGTGCGAAATAGGTTGTGTCAAAATCCTGAAACTGCCATAATTCCCTTCATCTTTCTGACAGCTAAGGCTGATAGAGCGGATATTCGTCATGGTATGGAATTAGGTGCAGATGACTATCTCACCAAACCATTTACTAGGGATGAGTTGATGGGGGCCGTGTCTGCCCGACTGGATAAGAAAGCTGCGATAGATAATCAGTTTCAGGAAAAACTCAATATCCTACTCAAGAGCATTACGGAATCAGTTCCGACTTCACTCTTGACACCTATGAATCAAATTCAAAATGTCTTGCGGACAATCAATCAAAACTATAATTGCCTAGATCAATCCAAAGTCTTGGCAATGACTCAGGACGCATATGCATCGAGTATTCGATTAGAACGGTTGCTCCAGAACTTTTTATTCTATGCACTTCTTGAAAATACTTCAAAAAATCCTGAAACACTGAGTTTGCTGGGGTATTACCGCACCAACAGCACTAAGCAACTCATTACAGACCTTGCAAGTATCGTAGCGAGAGATTACGGACGCCCAGAAGATTTACACCTTCAGCTTGATGAATCCGAGGTTCCTATCCTGGCAGCCAATCTTGCAAAAATTGTTGAAGAACTGCTCGATAATGCCTTCAAATTTTCACCCACGCATACACCTGTATATGTAGAAACTTCTGTCAAAGATGGTAAGTTCAATTTATGGATCGTAAATATGGGTCAAGGATTGACGTCTGAAGAGATTGAAAATCTTAGCGCAGATATGCCTTTTGAACAAAGACTTCATAAAACCGATGAGCTGGGATTGGGAATAGCACTTTCAAGGCGCTTGACCGAATTGTATAGCGGAGAGCTAACTATTGTAAGTGAAACCAATCAAAAAACAACTGTGTGCGTTTCTCTACCTATATGAGGCAAATAAATTTCTTGCACTTGGTACAATTACCTCTTAACTCAATACTCCGGACAGTTTTCCAGAGGGCTTGAAAAGAAAGGTATCCATCCTATAGGGTGCATATATCGTCAAACATGGAGTGCATCGATGGATAGCCTTAAAGGAAGTCTAGCGGGTCTACTGAAAAAAGTGGGCCACATAGCAAACCCCAACTGAAGTTTCTGCTGACCTTGATGGCGACAATCTTCGTCGTCTGCGGAAACGTCAACTCTAACCTGAGTCGCTACAGCCCATTATCGGAAAAAAATCTACAGACGTCACTTTGATGCCGGAATCGGCATCAAAGTGCTCAATCAAGCCCTCATTGAACAGGTCAGTGCTCCAGCATCGATCTGGACAGAACTCGGGCACAGGCGATCGCCATGGGGTGGGTTGCCTCGGAGTCTGTCCCTGCTTTAACCGAACAACAGCTGTACCAGTATCTCTTTGAACCCAATTTCTCTACGACGACTAGCGTCACCCATCTATCGGGTCGGGGGAT